>JAITTM010000218.1 GCA_031286975.1 Coriobacteriales bacterium | reverse complement strand
TCTGCTTCTTTATGCTGCTGCCCTTTGTGCCACAGGCATACGCGTGGCTGCTCATCATCCCCTTTGTAGCGGCGTGGGCCTGCAACACCCTGTATGGCATGGATTGCAGCCATGAAGTCGTGGTCGAGATGAACGTGAGTCCCTTTGATGCCTACGGTCAGATGACGCTGCGCAAGATGGGTGGTATGTTTGTCGGTATGGCAGTCGCGAGTATCTTCTTGTCCCTACTCCCCTCCTTGCTTTTTGTGCCCGTTATCGTGATTGGCTGTGCCCTCGCCTATTGTGAGACCGCTATTTTGACGGAGCGCAGCACCACACCGTGGTGGCGCTGGGAAGAAGTGTTCTTGATTGCCAACGGCGATACCCGAGACATCGAGGAGGAGCTGACGCGTTTTGCCGAGCAGCAGGGACTGACCAACCGCGAAGCTGAGGTTTTAGTCTACCTGGCAAAGGGGAGAAATGCGGGATATATCGCTCGGCAACTCTCCATCACACCGGCAACTACCAAGACGCATATCAAGCACCTGTATACCAAGACCGGCGTGCACACCCATCAGGAGCTCCTGGATCTGCTTGAGTCGTCGCTTGGTTGATTGCGGCCTCCCCCGCTGCCTCCCCACCTCCCCGGGAGCAGCCGCTGCGCACGCAAGCCCTGTAAGAGCGAACCTGATGCAGAACACCTGCCTTGCGCCTGCGTATCTGGCCTTAACCACTCGTCTTTTTGGCATCTACCCCTTCTGGTGGTAGGGCGAATCCGCAAAAATCCGCAAGATGCTCCGCGTGGTGGGGTGCCTTTTGCTTGCACTGCTGGCATGGTTATATGGTCCGGGTTGGAAGAACCATTGTCGAGAAAAGGAGACAGCATGCAAATGCACAATCACAGGGACACACAGACAAAGGTGTTCGATCGTCGAAGTTTCATCACGGGATCGCTTGCCGTGGCAGCAGGTGCCTTGGGAGCAGGAGCGGCCTTGACCGCAACGCCCCCTAACGCGTTTGCCGCCAGTCCAGTTGAGGCCGCGGCGGCGGCAACCACCGATTTTCTCCCCGAAGCACAGCCTATCAATCCTTTGGATAAGCCCGCCGCCTCGGACGAGGAGGCCGATGTCGGCATCATCGGCAGCGGTGGCGCAGCCTTGGCAGCGGCGCTCTATTTGAGCCAGAACAACACCAAGGTGCTGCTGGTTGAGAAGAACCCCGCCTGGGGCGGTGTGACCGCAACCGCCTCTGCGTGGCTGTGCCCCGGTGGCACCAGAGCACACGCCGAGCGTTTTGGCATCACCGAGTGGGATGTCGATGCGCAGCTCGAGACGTTTTTGGCGTATCAAGCCTACCCTGCCACTGGCTCGCAACGCGCCTTGGTGCGCAAGACGCTTGAGCGCGGCCCGCAGTTCTTTGACTGGTTCATCGACGCTGGTGGCCCCATGTTCTTGGCGGGTCCTGGCACCTATGTGTCGATGAATCCCGATAAGAGCACACGCGCCGTCAATGCGGTCAACTTTGCCGTCACAAAGGCTCAGGAACTTGGCGCCGACCTGCGTCTACGCACCGAGTGCACCGGCATCGTTGCCGACGGCGGCAGGGCAGTCGGTATCAGGGTCAGCGATCTTGAGACCTTGGAGGATTACTTCATCGGTGCCCGCCAAGCGGTTTTGCTGGCAGCGGGCGGTTTTACCTCGAATATCGACATGCTCAAGCGCTGGTGCCCTACGGTGGTCAACACCGTTAAAACCACCGCCGCGTATCCCGGCGACAACGGCGCGGTTACCCGCATGGCGCAGGGTCTTGGCGCAAACATGGTTGGCTGGGATTCATTCTTCGCCTTTGACGGCGGTCTTGATGTCGATGAGTGGAACCACCGCATCAGGGATGGAGACGTACAGGTCGCCCGCCAGCCTTGGCTCGGCATCGATAAGACCGGCCAGCGGTACCCCTTCACGTCTTCGCATGATCCGATCAACCCGCTGTGGAACGCTTTTTATCAGCAGGCGCAGACCTTGCAGGGCTTGCCTGATTCGTGGGGCTACGTCTTTTGGGATTCCAAGTGGCTTGAGCACACCCTTGCCTATGCCGAGGCAGGTTGTCGTGCCGGCGAGACTCCCGAGAACACCCTGCGTGGGCAGATCACCGCGATTGACCCCGACAGCTGGACTGACGGTGTCGAGCGTGCAGTCAAGCGCGGCACCATCAAGACAGCCGATAGCATCAAGGAGGTCGCCACCGCGCTTGGCATTGACCCCGAAGTTGCGCAGACGGCAGCGGACAAGTGGAACGCCCTGTGCGCAGAAGGTGTCGACAAGGAGTTCAACTATGAGACACAGTGGCTCCAGCCGCTGGATTCGCCGCCCTTTTATGCTGCGAAGGTGGGTTCCAACCTACTTTCAACGCAGTGCGGCGTGCAGATCAACCCAGAAATGAAGGTCATCGATATCAACGGTAAGGTTATCGAGGGTCTCTTTGCTGCCTCGACCACCATCGGTGGCATGATTGGCAACTCGAGTAATGGATCCGGCAAGGCATCACCTTTTGGTAGCGTTGCCTTGACATGGATTACCGGCTACATGGCAGCCCAGGGAATCCTCGGCCAAACCTACCAGGCGTAAAGCCGCGATCAGATAAAGGAGTGAGACATGAAGAATAAATACAAGCGCAACTACCTCGTACTGTTAGTCTGCGTACTCGTTGCCGTGCTTTGCATCGCGCTTATCGCCTGCACACCACAGCCTGCGAGCAACGCAAACACCTCCGCACCGAGCGGTGACACCTCGGCAGATGCCCTCAAGGCCCTCCACACCATCGGCCAGCTCGACGATGTCACTGACTTCAGCAATGCGACCTGTCTGACCGGTGGCTGCCACAACATCGCCTCGCTTGCCTCCGCAACAGATGATTTTGACAGACGCGGGGCACAGGGCATAGCCGCTGATTACAACAATGGACTCAATGCAGGCGCAAACCCGCATCGTTCACATATGGGCAATGCTGACTGCACAAGCTGTCACAGCCTGAACAGCGAGCCTGTCCTGACCTGCAACAACTGCCACTTCCTACCCCTCCCCACAGACTGGACGGATACATACGACGGAAAGGGTCTTGAGCAATAAGCACTGGCAAGCTGTAACCACCTGTATCGTGAGAGCGACCGTGTATCAAGAAACGGTCGCTCTCATTTTTTTTGTGGGGGCTACGATACACGCAGAAGAGGTGATGATAAACGTGGAAGTGCACTTGGACGAGAAAAGCGGGATTTCTGTCCGCCAGAAAGGCAGCGATTAAAGCTTCTGCGTTTTCAAGCCTCGCTCAGGTATTGGCATGTGCTTCTTGGTATACACTTCGCTCGATTCTCACACATTGCAAGCGATATCAGGAGAAGCCCTTGTCCAAAAACAACAAGGGCTTCTCGGATGGAGCAAAGGCAACAAAAGCGCCTGAACAGAACAGCTTGACCAGCTTTTATTTGATGATGCTCAGGCCTCCGATGACCGGCAACTGTTTGAGTGTGCCGTTTGCGGCATTAATGACCCCAAAAATCAGGAGCACAAGGGGAACCAGACCCAAGAGAGAGAACACAAGGTTGAAAATGCTCCATATCTGCCAGGGAATGACGAAGCTTATCGTGGTCCGGATAACATTCAGGGCAATGCTGTAGACAAGAGACGCCACAAAAAGCACCGTGCCCTGATTCACATGAAAGCGCACGAAAGGAGAGGTTTTGTGCGCTCCGGTAAGAAGCGGAACGAAGAACAGGATGTAGGACAGGATCGCCATGCCCTTATTGGCTGCAACATCCTGCGGATCAGCCACTCCAGCGGTTGGCGCATTGAAGGAGAAGTCG
>JAITTM010000211.1 GCA_031286975.1 Coriobacteriales bacterium | reverse complement strand
CTCCTCTTTGGTGGTGCCATACTCGGCGATGTTCTTGGGCAGCTCGCCAGCGGCCAGCCACTTCTCGATGTTCTTGCCCACAAAGCCGGGAATCATGAGGGCGCGACCCATGCAGACGGCCTTGAAGTAGGGAGCGCCCATGGCCAGAGCCTTGTAGATGCCGGCCTCCTCGCTAAAGCTGCCCGCGATGGCGAGGTCGGGCACGTAGGCGCCCTGCTGGTCGAGCGCGCATGCCAACTCATAGGCCATCGACTGAAGGTAGAAGGTGGGGATGCCCCACTCCTCCATCATGCGCCAGGGGCTCATGCCGGTGCCACCGGGGGCGCCGTCGATGGTGAGAAGGTCGATCTTGGCGTTGGACGACCACTTGAGTGCCATGGCGAGCTCACGCATGGGATAGGCACCCGTCTTGAGGGTCACGCGCTTGGCACCCAGACCACGCAGATACTCGACGCTTTTGTAGAAGTCCTCCTCATCGATGAAGCCCAGGCGGCTGTGACGCTCGAAGTGTGTGATGGCTCCAGCCTTAAATGATGCCTGTACCGCCTCGTTTGAGGGGTCGGGGGTCACGATGTAGCCGCGTTTTTGCAGCTCAAGGGCACGGTCGAGGCTGTCGACCTTAATCTCGCCGCCGATGCACTTGGCGCCCTGGCCCCACTTGAGCTCGACCGTCTCGACACCCAGCTCCTCGATGACGTAGCGCGCCACGCCCAGATTGGTGTCCTCGACGTTCATCTGCACCAAAATGTCGCCATAGCCCTCCTGAAACTCGCGATACAGCCTGACGCGGCGCTCCATATCGGGAGCCTTGGTCACCTTGCCCTGCGCGTCGCGCTCGAGTTTGGGATCAATGCCGCAGACGTTCTCACCGCAGACCAGCGAGATGCCGGCGATGGCGGTGCCCACGGCGAACTGCTCCCAGTTGGCGCGCGCGATCTCGGTCGAACCCAGAGCTCCCGTAAAGATGGGGAGCTTCATCTTGACCTTGTTCTCGTAGCCAAACTCAGTTTGGGTATCAACCGTAGGGAAGGTCGCCGTATCGGGGCTCGCCTCCACGCCCTCGGGCAGGCCATTGAGACCCAGGGCATAGCCGTTGATGTTGAGATGCGAGTAGTCGATGGGGTAGTCTTTGTCAGCACCGGCAGTCACATGACCAAAGGGGCCGGGATAGATGACCTCACGCCCTCTGAAGGACGACTTGAACACTTCACAGTTGCCCTTGCAATCGTCCACACAGCGCGTGCATAAGCCGCTACAGGGCACAACGCTCCTCGAACGATTCGCGGTCTGTGTTGCATCGTTGGCATTCGGTCTTTGCAGGTTCATGGCAACTCCCTCTCTAAAAACGACCCCTTGAATTAGTGCCCATTAGGATACAAGGTAATCAACACGAGGTAAATCTCTCTTCGCGGAGAACGCCGGGGCATCTCGCAAAGGGGCTCGCCCTTCTCGCCATAACTGTTATCTTCGAGTTACCGTGCAAACCCTGCGCTCGCCCCTGGCAGATGCGCGTTGCCCTACCCACCAGATCTGACGATAGCCGCGAGCGCATGGGCAAAGGCTGCAAGCTGCTCTTGGGTGGTTTCGCGGCCCATTGAGACACGCAGTGCTCCGTAGGCTTTGCCTTTTGCGATGCCCAGCGAGCTGAGCACGTGGCTGGGCTCGAGCGAACCCGTGCTGCAGGCCGAGCCGCTCGACACCGCAAAGCCCGCGTCATCCAGGCGCAGGATGAGGGTCTCAGCCTCAAAGCCATCAACCAATATGGGGAGAAGCCCGGGCAGATGCCGCCTGCTATCGTCAGCCGCGATGGGCACGGTGAGCGAGAAGCGGAGGTCGTGGCGGAGCAGGCCAGCGGCAAGCCCATCGCGCAGCTGGATCAGGCGGCTTGTCTCCGCGGCCAGTGCACGCGGCTCGCAGGCCAGCTCGACGGCCTTGGCAAAACCCACGGCTCCCGCGACATTCTGGGTGCCGCTGCGCCTGCCGGACTCCTGTCCGCCGCCAAGCTGCACAGCGGCAAAGGGCGTCTGGCGCCTGAGATAAAATGCGCCCGCACCCTTAGGCCCGCCCAGTTTATGCGCGCTGAAGCTCGCGGCATCCACCCCCAGGGCGCCAACGTCAAAGGGTAGCTTGCCCAGCGCCTGCACCGCGTCGGTGTGAAAGCAGGCGCCGTATTCGTGCGTGGCCTGTGCAAGCGCGGCCAGAGGCTGAACGGTGCCCAGCTCGTTTTGTGCCGCCATGATGGACACGAGCAAAGTGTTGGGTCGCAGGGCTCCGATGAGATCCTCCACGTGGATAAAACCATCGCGCCGGGGCTTGAGCAGCGTGACCTCAAAGCCCTCTCGCCTGAGCGCGTTAACAGGCTCGAGCACCGCGTGATGCTCGAAGGCTGAGCAGATGAGGTGGTTGGCCTTTGTCTCGCCCCGTTGGCGACGCACAGCTCGGGCGATACCCGTGATGAGGGCGTTGTTGGCCTCGGTGCCGCCTGACGTGAAGGCGAGCTCAAGCGGGCTTGCGCCTATGGCCGCGGCGATGGTGGTGCGCGCTGCCTCAAGGGCATCTCGCGCGGCCTTGCCCTCGCGATAGAGGGCGTTGGCATTGCCGTACACCGTGGTAAGGCAGGGCTGCATGGCAGCCAGCACCTCCGCGCGCAGGGGCGTGGTGGCCGCGTGGTCGAGGTAGATGCGCTCCATCAGGCCCGCTGCGCGGATTGTGCGGTCTGCGCGGATTGTGCGGTCTGCGCGGCTGAGCGGATTGCCTGCAGGGCCTGCACGGGGTTGGGCTCACCAAAGATGGCGTTGCCAGCTACCAGTACGTCAGCGCCCGCCGCTACAACCAAAGGAGCGGTCTGGGTGTTGATGCCACCATCGACCTCGATGAGCGGGCTTGCGCCCACCTCGCGGCAAAAGTCGACGATGGCGGCGACCTTGTCAACGGCGGCGGCAATGAAGCTCTGGCCGCCAAAACCGGGGTGCACGCTCATCACCAGCACCAGATCGAGCAGGTTGAGGTAGGGCTGCAGGGAGCAGGCGGAAGTCTCGGGGTTGAGCGAGAGGCCCACCTGTGCGCCAGCGGAGCGGATGCGAGCTAAGAGTGCCACGGTCTTCTCCGCATCACCTGTGGTCTCGATATGCACGGTTATCAGGTCGGCTCCGGCGCTTAGATACCAGTCGAGTTGCTCCGCGGGATTACGTATCATCAGATGCACGTCGAGGGGTATGGCCGTTATGCGTTTGAGCGCCCTGACAAAGGGAGGGCCGATGGTGAGGTTGGGCACAAAATGCCCGTCCATCACGTCGATGTGCAGCCACTCGGGCGCACCCGCCTCTATCAGGTGGATATCGCGCTCAAGATTGAGAAAGTCCGCACTCAGGATGGAAGGCGCTATCTGAAGGGGCTGATGCACGGGGGCTCCTAATAGAACTCGGGCTTCGAGCTGCGATCGAGCAGCTTCCAGATCATAGCATCCAGGGGCTGAGCCTCCCATACCACACTGCGAACCTGCTCGCTGATAGGCATCTCGACGCCCTGTGTGCGCGCAAGGTCGCAGACCGCCTTGCAGGCCAGCGCGCCCTCGACTACCATATGCCGTTGCTGCTCATACTGCTCAAGTGTCATGCCCTGGGCGAGAGCCAGACCAAAACCACGATTGCGAGAATGGCGTGACATACAGGTGGCGATAAGGTCGCCCATGCCGGCAAGCCCCATGCAGGTGAGCTGCTCGCCGCCCACTTTGCTCACCAGGCGGCTGATCTCTGCCAGGCCACGCGTGATGATGACCGCTGCGGTGTTGTCGCCGTAGCCAAGACCCGCGGACATGCCCACGGCGATGGCGATGATGTTCTTGGCGGCACCGCAGAGCTGCACGCCAATCACATCGGCGGAGGTATAGACCCTGAAGGCAGGCGTGGAAAAGAGCTCCTGCAACCAAACTGCTGTGTCCTGCCCGGATGAGGCGATCACCGTACCGGCGGGAATGCCCAAGGCGACCTCTTCGGCGTGGTTGGGGCCGGAGAGCACAGCAAGCCGCGCAGGGTTGCCCAGCTCCTGCTCCAGCACATCGAGCAGCAGCAGCCCCGTGCCCCCCTCGATGCCTTTGGAGAGCAGCACAAGGGGCACGTCAGTACCCAGGCAGCCGGTGGCGGCCAGTTTCTGCGCGATGGCGCGCGTTGCCGCAGAGGGCGTCACCAGCACCACAGATTCAGCATGGTTAAGCGCCTGATCAAGCTGCGTGGTTGCCACGACGCTCGCGGGCAGCTCGCTGTCGCTCAGATAGCGGGGGTTTTTGTGGGTCTCGTTGAGCGTTGCGACCAGTGCGGCATCGCGCGCCCAAAGCGATACGCTGTGCCCCTTGTTCGCCAGGAGCCAGGCTACGGCGCTGCCCCAGGAGCCGGCCCCGATAACCGCGATACGCATGGCCTACACCTCGGTTTCTGAGGTGTTGCGCGTGCTTGATTCCTGCGAAAGGAACTCCTCCTCAACATCGGGGTTGGTGCTGAAGCGCACCGGCTTTGCCGCCTGGGCGTGGGCGGAGGCGGCAGGAGGCGTGGCGCCTGCGGCGGAGGTGGTGTCTGCGGCGGAGGCGGTGGCGCCTGCGGCGGCGGCAGTGTCTGCGGCGGCGGCGGCGGAGGCAGGAGGCGGCGTGGTGCCCGTGGTGCCCGTGGCGCTCGCGGCGCCCGTGGCGCCCGTGGCAGAGGAAGGCTCGGGCTTCTCGGCGGGGTCTGATTCTCGCAGCACCTCGCCGTCATCGCTTGAGCAGGCGATCTCGTCGTCAGGCTGCTGGAGGGTGGAGAGGCGCTGATCCTCGAGCTGGTCGCGTATCAGGTCGGTCTTCTTGACAGAGAAGCGCGACTCGGTGCCGTGCGCCAGGCGATAGATGTTCTTGCGGTGCGCGAAGATCACGACCAGCATCGTCAGGGTGGCAAAAATCACGTAGACCAACGACGAGCCGTAGAAGAACCAGGCACTCAGCGGCAAAGTGAGCACAGCGGTAACGGAGCCCAGCGAGACATAGCGGCTGATGAGGACGACCACCACAAAGGCTGCCAGACCCACCAGGGCAGAATAGGGCATGAGCATCAGAAAACCGCCCAACGCGGTTGCCACACCCTTGCCGCCCCTAAAGCGCATGAAGGGCGAGAACATATGCCCCAACACCGCCGTAAGCAGCGCAAACGCACAGGGGATATCGTACAGGAGCCCGGTTGTGAAATGCAGGGAGGATATCAGCCTTGCCTGCGTGCCCTGCAGCACATACTCGGCGTAGTAGTCGATGAGCAGCAGGTCGCGCGCCAGGAGCAGGGCTGCCACCATGCCCAGGCAGGCAAGAGCGCCTTTGAGCACGTCGAAGAACAGCACGGCGATACCAGGACCCCAGCCAAGCACGCGGAGTGCATTGGTGGTTCCGGCATTGCCGGAGCCATGCTTGCGGATGTCGATACCGCTTGTCATGCGCCCGATGATCAGGGCTACCGGAATGGAGCCGCTGAGGTAGGCGATGGACAGACCCGCTGCCAAAGCCAACGGGTAGGTGGGAAAAAAGTTAGGCAGCCCCATCAGTTGGGCAACATCCATACCGTTAATCCTTCCGTTTGAATTTCATGGTCACCGGTGTTCCCTCCAGGCCAAAGGCTGCGCGCAGGCGGTTCTCAAGGTAGCGCTGGTAGGCAGCATCCACGATCTCGGGGTGGTTGGCAAAGAAGGTGAACTGCGGAGGACGTGTCTGGGTCTGCGTCACATAGTTGATGCGCAGACGGCTGTGCCCCTTGGATATCGTGTGCCCAAAATCGCGCAACTCGGTGAGAAGGGCGTTGAGCCTGCTGGTTGCGATATGCTCCGAGTAGTTCTTGTAGGCGGTGTCGATGGCACCCCAGATGCGGTGCACGCTGCGCCCGGTGAGGGCCGATATGGCAATGACGGGCGCATAGCCCACAAACATCATGCGATCCTCAACCTGCTCGCGCAGGGCTTCGCGCTGCTCCGCTGTCTCGAGCAGATCCCACTTGTTGAGCAGGATGACCAGTGCGCAACCGCGCTCAAGGCTAAAGCCCGCCACCCGCTGATCTTGGTCGGTGAGCCCCAGGGTCGAGTCGATCAGGAGCAGAGCCACATCGCAGCGGTCGATGGCGCGCAAAGCGCGCACGAAGCCGTAGTACTCCACGTCCTCGTCGATCTGCGACTTGCGCCGGATGCCCGCCGTGTCGATGATGCGATAGGTGGTCTCTGCGTGGGTGACCAGCGCGTCAACCGCATCGCGCGTGGTGCCGGCAACGTCACTGACGATGGAGCGCTCGGTGCCCACAAGGCGGTTGGTGAGCGACGATTTGCCCGCGTTGGGCCGCCCGATGATGGCGACATTGATGGCAGCGACGAGCTCGTCCTCGTTATCGCCGGTGGGCAGCACCTTGACCAGTGCGTCCAACAGGTCACCCGTGCCGTGTCCGTGCACGCTCGAAAGCGCCCAGGGCTCGCCCAGGCCGAGCGAATAGAACTCCCAGAGCTCCTGCTCGTTGGTGGGGTTATCCATCTTGTTGACCAGCAGGAAGACCGGGCACTCGGAGCGCTTGAGCAGTTTGGCGACGGCGATGTCATCCGCCGTGGCACCAGTCTTGGCGTCCACCATGAACAGGATGGCGTCAGCTTCTTCTGTTGCCATGATCGCCTGGTTGCGAATAGGGGTCTGAAAGGCGTCGTCATCGCCCATCTCGATGCCGCCGGTATCTATGAGCGTGAACGCCACGCCATTCCAATCCGCCTGATGATAGGATCGGTCACGCGTGACCCCGCGCTGCTCGTGCACAATGGCATCCTTGGTGAGCGCGATACGGTTCACAAAAGTCGATTTGCCCACATTTGGTCTGCCAACCACGGCAACGATCGGTAGACTCATGCTGTTAGTCCCTCCAGGTAGTTTTCGTCGCGCAGGCTCCCGAGCGCGTCGAGCAATCCGTCCGCAGTACAGGATACCACAGATAGGGAGCTGCCAAGCGCGTGCCTGATCTGCTCAAGTGTGTAGCCGTCCAGCGTCAATCCGTCCGCGTTGAACATGACCGCTGGCAAAAGTAGCGTGCCCCGCGCATCCGCTGCCTGCTCGATGACGTCGCGCGCCGTAAGGAGCCCCGCCACATCGACGTTGCCGCCAAAAAAGCGGTTCTCGACTGCAAGTACCGTCGTGGTGTTGGCAAAGGGCGATCTGCGGAGAAGGTCGCGGATGACGGGGGCAAAGGCCGCCCCGGTGACAAGGCTTATGTGCGGCTCTTCTCCCAAAAGTTGCTCTGGTCTTGGCTGATATGACGCTTGCAGCCTGCACCAGTCATCTATAAAGACGCGAAGCAGGCCGATGCCGTCTTGGTATTGGGGAAAGCCGTTGTAGTCTGAGGCCTGGGGCAACCGCGCTGGTATGTTATTGGGATAGGCCTTCAGGTAGAACTCGTCGCTGAGTTGCACGCAGGTCTCGCAGGTCTGTGCGCATTGTTGGTAAGGCGCAACCTGCTCGATGATGCGCTGGGCATCTTTTGGGTTGTTGTATGAGCCCTGCAACTTTGCGTAGCGCGTATAACCATAGGGCACGATGCCCACGGAGCGTATGCCAGGGTGCTGCTTGATCCAGCTGAGGGTGGCGGTAAGCTCCGCGCCATCGTTGAGCCCTGGCACCAACACGATCTGCGCGTGCACCTCGATGCCCTGCGCCAGCAGATCCTGGAGCACCTCGAGGCCCCGTGCCTGGTTCTTGCCCATGAGCTTCTCGCGCGCGGCGGGGCGCACCGCATGCAGCGAGACATGCAGAGGTGACAGCTGGTACCTGACGATGCGCTCGACATCCGCCGCGTCAAGATTGGTGAGCGTCACAAAGTTGCCCTGCAGAAACGAGAGCCGGTAATCGTCATCGCGCAGATAGAGCGAGGGGCGCATTCCCTTGGGCAGCATGCCCATGAAGCAGAACACGCAGGCGTTCTTGCAGGTGCGCACTCCGTCGAACACCGGACTGGCAAACTCGATGCCCCAGCCCTCCCCCTGCGTGCGCGTAAGCTGATAGCGAGTCAAAGGAGTCAAGGGGGGAGTCAAGTTATGCGTCCCCTTGAGCTCCTTGACTCCCACAGCGAGCTCGATAGACTCCTCGCTCGACAGCCAGTACCAGTCGATGGCGTCACACAGCGGCGCGCCGTCAACCGCCTCGACCACCATGCCCGCGCAGATGCCCGCTCGTGCGGCAGCTGAGTCAGGCTCGACCCGCGCGATCAGAGCCCCTCGCGTGCCGAGTGGCTCAGTGGGAGCGTAATCGCTGGCGGTGGCACGACTCACTGGAGCGACTCCAAGGCCTCGACAACCGTGATTATCTGGTTTTCGGGCGTGGATGCGCCCGCTGTTATCCCAACCTTCTTAGCAGAGGTAAACCAGGTGGGGTCAAGCTCGTCGGCTTTTTCGATATGGAAGGTCTTGGGGCAGACGCGCTGGCATATCTCGGTGAGACGGGTGGTGTTGCCGGAGTTGCGCCCGCCCACAACCAGCATGACATCGACCTTTTGGGCGAGCTTCTTTGCCGCCTGTTGGCGCTGCTTGGTGGCAAAGCAGATGGTGTTCATCACCTTGGGCTCGATGCCGCGGCAACGCAGGGCGCCGGTGATGGCCTCGAGGGTCTGCTGCGACTGTGTGGTCTGCACAACGATGCCGATGCGCCGCGAAGGCAGCACGGGCGGCAGGTCGGCGGGCTCCTGCACCACGAGGGCATCGCTGCCGGCATGGGCTAAGATACCCTCGACCTCGGGGTGGCCGGTCTCCCCCACCACCACCACGGTATAGCCCTGCTCGCGTAGGTTTTGCGCTGCCTTATGCGTCTTTGAGACATGGGGGCAGGTGGCATCGATCACGGTGAGACCCTTGTTGCGTGCCTGAGCGATAACGGCGGGGGCAACGCCGTGCGAGCGGATGACCACCACGCCGGCGGGCACCTCGTCGATCGAGCGGGCCACCTGCACGCCGCGCTGAGCGAGCTCTTCTACCACCTGGGGGTTGTGGATCAGAGGACCCAGGGTGTACAGCGCCGTCGCGTCGGGTGCGGTTGGCGGGGTTGCCGCGGTTGGCGGGGCGGGTGCGGCGGGCGGAGCCGTCGTGGCGGGTGCGGCGGGTGCGGTTGGCGGGGCGGCGGGTGCGGCATCAGGTGCGGCGGCGGGTGCGGTTGGCGGGGCGAGCATCGGTGCCGTGCTTGGCGCGCCCTCTAGCTCGGAGGCAGCGTTGCGACGCGCCTTTCTCGCCGCCCGCTTGACCATCGAGAGCGCGCGTTCAACGCCATAGCAGGCACCCGCATACTGTGAGCGGATGACCTCCATCAGAGGGCCGCATCCGGCGCGGTTGGCGCGGCTGCAGGCGCTTGCGGCTCGTTGTCCGGCTCGCCCAGGGCGGCGACACGCGCCATGATCTCGTTGGTAAAGGCGGCAAAGCGCTCCTCCTTAGGCAGGCTGGCAAAGGCCTCCTCCGTAATGGAGAGTGGCTCGCCGTAGCGCAGCGTGATGCTTGGACAGCGAAAGAAGCGCTTGCCCTCGGGGCATATCTTCTCCGCACCGGTGATATGGACCGGCAGCACCGGCGCGCCGCTGAGATGGGCGATGAGCGCCACACCCTCGTGATAGACCGGAACCTGCTCTTTGAAGCGAATCCGCGTGCCCTCAGGAAAGATGCCCACCAGCTCGCCGCGCTTGAGCATCTTGACCGCGCGCTTGATAGCCGTCTTGTCGGCGCTGTTGCGCTTGAGGGGAAAGGCACCTGCCCGCGCGGCCAGAAACGCGAGGAAGCCCGAGTTGAAGAACTCCTCCTTGGCGATAAAACGCGGCAGACGCGGGAGCAGGGTGAGGATGACGAACACAGGGTCAAGATACGAGCGATGATTGCCCACCACGATATAGCCCTGCTCCGAGGGGAGGTTCTTGTGCAGCTCGGGGTTTACCACGCGATAGCGAAAGGCCAGCTTGAAGAGCAGGATGCCGATGGGCTTTAAAACGGTGATAAGCCAGAGGCTGAAGTGCCCTTCGCCCCGTGTGAAGCGATCGTAAAAGTACTCGGGTGGTTTCATGCCTGCCCCCGTTGCGCGGCGCGCTCCTGCGCCTGTTGTGCGGCCTGCGCGTCCTGGGCACCCTGGGTCTGTTGCGCGCCCTGGGCACCCTGCACGCGGCGCGCCTGTGCCAGATCAACGATGCGCTCCACGACCTCGTCGATGCTCATATCCGTGGTGTCGATGGTGACGCTGTCCGCTGCCGCCGCGAGCGGGGCGACCTCACGCGAGGAGTCGTAGGCGTCACGTCGCAGGATGTCGGCGAGCACGGCAGCCTCGTCCGTGGCAGCCGCAAACGCCTCGCTTTTGGTATCCCCGGCAAAGCGCTCCGCGTTCTGCTTGACACGCCGGATGGCACGCGCCTCAGGTGTCGCGGTCAAAAACACCTTGAGCTCCGCCTGCGGAAACACCACCGTGCCGATGTCGCGCCCCTCCATCACCGTATCGAACTGCGCGCCAAAGCAGCGCTGCTGCTGGGTAAGCGCCGTGCGCACCGCCGGAAACGCCGAGACGGGCGAGACGGCGAGGTCGATCTGCGGCGTGCGTATCTGCAAGGTCACATCCTGCCCGCTGATGAACACGCTGGTGGGCAGGGGCTCGCCCGGCGTATAGCCAAAGGTGATGGGCTCGTCGGTGGCGATGCGGGCAATGGGTGCCTCGTCGCCCAGGTCGAGCCCCTTGGCAACGGCGCGAACGGCCACAGCGCGATACATCGCTCCCGTGTCCAGATAATGAAAGCCCAGTGCAACCGCCGCGTGCTTGGCAACGGTTGACTTGCCGGATCCCGCGGGCCCATCGATGGCGATGATCATAAGCAACTCCCTTGTGTCTGGGACACGCCTGCCTCTGTTAGCAGCGTGCCACCTCCTGAACTCTCTGTCAAGCTCTCCATATCGTGGAGAAAATCGGGATAACTGACGCTGATACTCTCCAAGCCCTCCACCTGCAACGCGAGCCCAAAGGCGCGGGCGGCAACCACCCAGGTCATGGCAAGCCGATGGTCATCATGCGCATCGAGCGCGCCGCCGCGCTGTGGTGGCCCGTAGCTGACGTGCAGGTCATCGCCACTCGCCCAAGCGCTGCAACCCAGTGCGCTGAGCCCCTCGATGATGGCGGCGAGACGATCGGACTCCTTGACGCGCAGCTCGCCCACCTCCCTGAAGACGGTGTTGCCCCGGGCTGCCGTTGCCAAAAGGGCGAGGATGGGCAGCTCGTCGATAAGGGCGGGTATCTCGTGAGCCTCAACCACGGTGGCGGCAAGCTCTGCTGTGTAGCTCACGGCAAGACTGCCCACAGGCTCCGCTCCAAGACTCTTGTCCGTGTACCTCTCAACAGCTATCTGGGCGCCCATTCGCTGTAGCACCGAGACAAAACCGATGCGTGTAGGGTTAAGCGAGACACCCGTGACGGCAACCGCGCTGCCGGGCGTGAGCGCGGCCGCTACCAGCAAAAACGCCGCCGATGAGGGGTCGCCGGGCACCGCACAGTCAAAGGCGTTCAGGCGCTGGCCGCCCGATATGCTCACGGTTAGACCCTCCGTCTCGACCGTGACACCGTAGGCGGGCAGGAGCAGCTCGGTGTGGTCGCGGCTCTTGTGGGGCTCCGTGACCGTCGTGGTTCCGCGCGCGCTCAGCCCCGCAAGCAGCACGGCGCTCTTGACCTGCGCCGAGGCCACGGGCGAGGCGTATCGGATGGCGTTAAGCTCGCTGCTTCCCCGCACCGTCAGGGGCAAAGAACCTTGCGGGGAGAACTGCGCGCCCATGCTGCTCAAAGGCGCGGTGACGCGCTTCATGGGGCGCTTTGAGAGCGAGGCATCACCGGTGAGCGTAACCGCGAGGGGGCAGCCGGCGAGCAGGCCCAGCAGCAGGCGGGTGGTGGTGCCGGAGTTGCCACAATCCAGGGGCGCAACAGGCTGCCTGGGCCCTTGGAGGCCCCAGCCCGTGATGGTTCCGGCCAGAGTGCTCCCGGTTTTCTCCAGAGCTACTGTGGCGCCCAAGGCCTGGATGGCAGCCAGAGTCGAGCGGACGTCAAGCGAGTCGAGCAGGCCGCGCACCTGCGAGGTTCCCGCCGCCAGCGCGCTGAAGAGGGCAACGCGATGCGAGAGCGATTTGTCACCCGGCACCTGCACGCTACCCTTGAGGGGCAGGCCGCTGTAGGCCTGCGCATCGATTCTGGATGCAGATCCGTGCACGGATTTTGAGAGGGAGCAAGACACGGGAGCACCTATTCTTTGGGTGTGAGGGGGCGGAATGAGACGTCAAAACCGTTTTTGAGCAGCATGCCCGAGAAGCGGCCGATGTCGCCCTCGTCGGTGAGGATGAGTTCGAGCACCGCCGTTGCCTCGGTGATATGGTCGATGTCGATGGATTGGATGTTGCAGCCAACCTTGCCAGCAAAGCCCGTGACCTCGGCGATGACACCGGCGCGGTTGTGCATGGGGATGCGCACCTCAACCAGACGCGACGAGTCGGGCACCCAGGTGGCGGGTATGGAGCTGCGCAGCTGCGCCGCGTTGCTGAGCAAGGTGGTGAGCTGGCGCTCGTTGCGCTTGATGAGGGATTGCTCGATGCTGGTGATGATGGCTTTGAATTCTCCCAGCCCGGCGGCCAGCGCTTCCCGGTTGTCAAAGGCGATGCCGCTCCATAGCTCGGCGGAACCCGCGGCGATGCGGGTGGTGTCCTTGAAGCCGCCCGCCGCGAGACGGAATATCTCTTGGCTGCTGTGTGCGTGGACGCCCGCCAACTGCACGAGCGCGCTTGCCACCATATGGGGCACGTGGCTGACGATGGCGATGACGCTGTCGTGCTCCTCGCGCTTGATGCTGATGGAGCGCGCGCCGAGGGAGAGCACGAATTCGTGGAGGCACTTGAAGGCCTGCGGGCTCGTGCGCTCATCAGGGCAGAGTATCCAGTGCGCGCCCTGGAAGAGGTTGGCGCGGGCACCGTCGATGCCGTTGACCTCGCTGCCTGCCATGGGGTGACCGGGGATGTAGTTCTGCGGCTCGCCCAGGGTGGCCTCCGCCAGGTCGCAGAGCAGCCCCTTGGTCGAGGCGACATCGGTCACCACGCCGCTGTAGCCGCTCGCCGCGATGCGCGCAAGCCACGCACCGGCATCGGATACCGGCACGGCGAGGATCACGAGCTCCGTTGCGCCGGGGGCGAGCCAGGCATCGACGGTTGGCTCGTCGGGGGTCGCGCCCTCGTCAAGATAGCCCTGCTCGAGTGCCGCCGCCAGAGCCTGCGCCTCGATGTCAACGCCCCGCACCCGTGGCGGATTGCTCTGCGCCTTGAGCGCGGCCGCTATAGAGCCCCCGATGAGGCCCACTCCCAGTAGCAACACGGAGGCAAAGGGGGGCTGCGGCGCCGGTTGGGGCGCTGGCGCTTGCGGCTGCGGCCGGGGCGCTGGCGCTGGTTGGGGCACCGGTTGCGGCGCCGGTTGGGGCTGGGGCGCTGGTTGGGGCGCTGGCGCTTGCGGCTGCGGCCGGGGCTGCGTCGTGTCTGTATCGGTCATGGGATCCTCACCGTTTCTGCCGTCCCGGTCTTCTCCGCAGAAAAGAGCTCCTCGAATGCCGCGATGATCGCGCCCACGCCTGCCGCGTCGCCCACGCCCACGCGCAGGCCATTGGTGCCCGCAAAGGGGCGCACGATGATACCGCGCCTGAGCAGCTGCTCAAAGGTGTCAGGCGCGTTTGGCACCTCGACCCACACAAAGTTGGCGGCGGATCTGAAGTGCGCAAGCCCCAGCCTCTCAAAGCAGGAACAGAGCCGTTGCTTGCCCTCGGTATTGCTCGCGCGCCTGCGCTCCACCTCGGCCGTATCGCCCAAAGACGCGGCGGCTCCCGCCTGCGCCACCGTGTTCACGTTGAAGGGCTCACGCACCTTATGCACCATCTCAACCAAGGCAGCGGGAGCGATGCCGTAGCCGACGCGTGCTCCTGCCAGGGCATACATCTTGGAGAAGGTCCGCAAAACCACAAGAGGCCTGATGCCGTCGTAGTAGTCCATCGGGTCGATGGTGTCCTCCCCGTCGATGAACTCGAAGTACGCGTTGTCAACCACCACGAGCACGTGCGCAGGCACCGCCGCGAGAAAGGCCTCGAAATCCGCCTTTGCCACCACGGAACCCGAGGGATTATTGGGAGAACAGACGTAGACAATCTTGGTCTTGGGTGTGATCGCCGCAAGCTGTGCCGCAAGGTCGAAGGCACCATCGTCGCGCAGGGGCAGCTCCACGGAGGTGGCGGCGGCAAGCTGGGCACTCGAGCGATAGACCACAAAGGAGGGCCAGCAGAATACCACCTCGTCGCCGGGGTCAAGGCAGGTCTGCGCTATGAGGTCGAGAAGCTCGTTGGAGCCGTTGCCCACCATGATCTGCTCGGCGGGCACGCCATGATGCGCGGCCAGAAGCTGGGTCAGCGCATGGCAGGATCCGTCGCTGTACTCGTTGAGCGTCGCCAGGCTTTGTTGCATGGCGGCAAGCGCGGCAGAAAACGGCGGGAAGGGGCTTTCGTTGGACGAGAGCTTATGGATGGTGCCAACCTGCG
>JAITTM010000206.1 GCA_031286975.1 Coriobacteriales bacterium | reverse complement strand
GGGATCGAACCCTCAACCGACGGTTTACAAAACCGTTGCGCTACCATTGCGCCACACCAGCGTAAGCAGATAGATAGTGTACCCAAGTTACCAAGGTTTTTCCAGAGCTCGCATCGTACTATTTTTGCGACTATTTTTGCGGGCTCCCTTACAATCAAGCGCTTAGACGGTGAGAGATTCTTGCGGCTTGGGTAGGGGTTTGGGTAAGGGGGCGTTGGTTTCTGAGCTGTGGGGGTATTTGCTCGCACATGGTGCCCCAGAAGCGCTTGGGCATGAAATTGCGCTGGCAGATGGGGTTGCGGCGCTCTTCGATGGCGATGGTGTCATAGAAGGTCTGCCATAATGACTCAAAGGCGTCTTGCTGCTCGCTTTGCGCGGGGATGATGATGTCGCGCGCCTCGACCAGCCACCATTTGCTCATGTCGTAGACACCAGTCAGTCCATGCGCCTCATCATAGATCATGAAGGGCTGGATGTTGAAGCGTGCAGCAAAGTGATCCATGATGAGCGGCACCACGCTCGCCTTGGGTCTTATCTTGGAGAAGAACACACCGTTTTGCAACTGTGAGAATCGCACGAACTGCAGCATATAGTGCTGCTCACGCCTTACTTGCAGCAGAAGCTCTTCGAAATCCGCGATAGCGGGGTTTGCCAGGTAGTTGCGTGAACGCGCTCCCCTCTTGAGCGTGTGTTGCAGATAACGGAGCAGGATGCCACCTTTGCGACCCTCGTCGCAAAGGAATACGCGTTTGACGTCCTCATACGCTCTGAGACCAAGCATATCAATGATGCCACTTTGCACGCGCGCGGCATGCTCGACATCGGTTTGGATGGGAACGTACGATTGCATGAGACTCTGCTGGAGGTTGCATTCTGTCACGATTTCTGTGGGGTTCTCCCTGCGTGCAAAGGCCTCAAAGACCGCCGTGAGCATACCTTCGAGAGTGCCGTCGAAAAGGTAAACGAGCTCGAGGGCGGGTGTGGCGGCGTAGGTCATGATTGCAGCGCCAGCTCTCGACCTACAGCTCCGCCACGCAGATCCTGCGACGCGGCTGCGCCGTCCGCAGGGTAGCAGAGCCGTAGGCTTGTATCTGATTGCGACTTCACCATGCTGCGCGCAGGGTACCCTGACTGTGGGGCTGCATCTTGCTGGGAGGAAAACAGACTCAGTTGACCGTCGAGAACACCTTTGAAGCGGCGTTTCTGGGCTTCTTGGGTGAGGTTCTTATAGATGGCAAGCGGGTCGAACAACACGCCCTGGGCAAATACGCCGCTGCAGGTGATGAAGTACTTGGCTCGCTTGAGGGTGATGTTGAGTTTGCCTAGGTCGTCAAAACGCAGGGCACGCTCACGCCGTGCCTTGACGATGCGCTGGGCACCTCGCACGCCTACGCCGGGGATGCGCAGCAACATCTCGTAGGGCACACGGTTAACATCGGCGGGAAACTGGTCGATGTGCTTAAGCGCCCAGTTGCACTTGGGATCGATGAGCGGGTCGAGAAAAGGATCCTTCTCATCGATTATCTCCGATACATCGAACTGATAGAAGCGCATGAGCCAATCCGCCTGGTACAGACGATGCTCTCGCAACAGGGGCACGCTGCTGGCGCTGGGAAGCAGGGGGTTGCTGTTCACGGGGATGTAGGCGCTGAAGAACACACGTCTGAGCTCGAGCTTCTTGTAGAGGCTCGCACTGAGATTGAGGATGTGATAGTCGCTCTCGGGCGAGGCGCCGATTATCATCTGGGTGCTTTGTCCGCCGGGCGAGAAGCGCGTGCGCTTGACGATGCTCAGCCGCTTGTCTTGCCGGTTCTCCTTGATGCCGTCGCGCACAAAGCCCATGGGTTTGAGGATGGCATGTCTGCCTTTGTCGGGCGCCAGCAGCTTAAGACTCTGCTCGGAGGGAAACTCAATGTTGATGCTCATGCGGTCGACCGAAACCCCCATGCGAGTGAGAAGCTCATCAGAGGTGCCCGGTATCGCTTTGGCGTGGATATAACCGCGAAAGCCGTACTCTTCTCGCAATATCCTGATGGCCTCGCACATCTGCTCCGTGGTGTAGTCGGGTGTACCGATGACCCCTGAGCTCAAGAACAGACCCTCGATGTAATTGCGGCGATAAAAGCCGATGGTGAGCTCGGCAAGCTCGCGTGGTGAGAAGGTCGCGCGCGGGATGTCATTGCTGCGGCGATTGACGCAGTAGGCACAATTGTAGGTGCAGACGTTGGACATAAGCACCTTGAGCAGGGTGACACAGCGTCCGTCAGCTGAGAAGGTGTGACAGATACCGGCACTGGTGGTGTTGCCAAGCTGGCCCTTCTTGGCCTCCCTATCCACCCCGCAGGAGGTACAGGCGACATCATATTTCGCCGCATCCGCCAACACAGTTAACTTGTCCAAAAGCTCCACGGTATCTCCTTGACACGGAACGTATGTTCGTTATAATACTATGCGAACGAACGTTTGGTGTCAAGAACTATTTGGAGATGATTCGCTTAGGGATTTGCCAGGGTTGCCGAGGTTGCTGGTTACTTGCCGCGAGCCCACTGTTCGAGAGCCGCGCGGGTTTGGCTGTCCAGGCGCGCGGCAAGCGTTGTCTTGACGATGGGTTGGGGGTTGCTCTCCGCAAGCTCCCGATGGATGGCACGCATCTCTCCACAGAACCCGGCGGCAGACATGCGGGTGACGCGATCGCGAAAAACCGTCCATTGGGTGTGGGCATCGGAGGTGACTACTACCACTTCGTGGCCGGCTCGCGCTGCGTCCTGCGCCAGCTTCTCAATTACGGAGTCGGCATCCTTGCCCGCCGGGGAGAAGACCACATCGACACCCGCCACATCCCTCACGGCTCCGGTAGACTCGGGGTTGCTGGCACCGTCAAAGACGATAGTGGCTTGATAGCTGCCTTTGGCGAAGGTAGCCACGTCGGTCACCAAGGTCTGGCGGGCGATGTTGAAGGCATCGTGTGTGTGGTCGTCCGCGTCGATGAACGCATAGAGCTCGCCACTGCGCAGCACGTTGTAGCCGTCGACGAGCAGGACTTTCATGGGTGAACCTTTCTGCCAATCTCTGCCGTCATGCTCTGAGCGCCTCAACGATGAGCTGCTGGCTATCGAGAATATGACTTCTCCCAAGCAGCAGATTC
>JAITTM010000176.1 GCA_031286975.1 Coriobacteriales bacterium | reverse complement strand
CGGCAAGCCTTTCCTGTTCACGGACTGCCGGGTAGTCGATTCCTCCGGAAACGATGTGGAGCCAGGCGTGCGTGGCGAGTTGATCTGGAGAGGCGATTTGCTGTTCAGTGGCTATTGGCAAAATGATGCCGCCACCCAAGAGGTCTATAAAGACGGATGGGTGTATTCTGGCGATGTGGGCTATCGAGATGAAGACGGCGATATCTACGTGTGTGATCGCACTAAGAACATGTATATCAGCTACGGCGAGAATATCTATCCTGCCGAGATTGAAGCGGTTATCAGCATGCATCCCGACGTGCTCGATGTCTGTGTCATAGGCATAGCGGACACGGTCGGCCTAAAAGGTGAGGTTGGTAAGGCGCTGATTGTGCGCAGACCTGACGCAACGGTCAAAGAGGACGATCTGTTCGCTTTTTTCAAAGAGCAACTATCCAGCATCAGCAGGCCACAGTTCATCGAATTCATTGGGTCGATACCCAAGAACTCTGTTGGCAAACGCGATTTGAATGCCATCAGGGAGCTCTATGGAAACGAGGAACAGTAACCTCGAGCTATTGAGCACCTTTCTGCGCGCCAGCACCAATCGCGGTTTCTCAGATGACTTTCTCATCCATATACTGCTCAAACAGCTCATCGCTTAGTCCGAGTCTGCCCTTGAATATCTCAGCATTCTCGGCGCCAAGGAGACCGCATGCCTTGTCAACCACAGCCGGAGTTTCTGAGAAGTGCCCAAGTGGCGTACCCGGGATGATGATTTCTCCGATTGTGGGGTGCTGCACCTTAACCAGCATGCCTCTGTCCCAAAAGTAGGGGTCTTCAAAGACGTCTTGCATGTTATAGATGGGGCCGGCTGGGATGCCCGCTGAGGTCAGCGCGTCAATAGCCTCTGTGACGCTACGGTCTTTTAGCCACTCGCTTATAAAACCCTCAATCCAATCGGCATTGGCTGCCCGCAGGTTGTTGGTTGAGTAGCGCTCATCCTCTTTGAGCTCGGGGTGGCCAATCAGATCAGCCAGAGCCATCGCCTGAGAAGGCACGCCAACAGCCAGGAAGATAGAGCCGTCCAAACACTTGAAAGTATTCAGCGGACCAACGTTTGGGTGGCGATTGCCAACCTTGCCGGGAGCCACGCCACTAAACGAGTAGGCGGCAACGTTATTCTCCATTAAAGCAAGAAGGCCGTCGGTAAGAGAGTAGTCAATCAGCTGGCCCTTGCCGGTCTTGAGTTTGTATATGTATGCCGACAATGCTGCCGATGCAATCCATACGCCACCAGAGCAGTCGGCAATAGCAATGCCGGCCTTGACGGGTGGTGTGCCTGGCTCGCCATTAACCGCCATAAAGCCAGCTAGTCCCTCAAAGATGGGGTCAAATGCCGCCCAATCCCGGTACTTGCTGTCGGTCATGCCAAAACCAGTAACTCTGATCACAATCAGGCCGGGATTGATCTCCTTGAGTTTGTCGTAGCCAAGCCCTAGTTTTTCAGAAACACCCACGGGGCGATTGTCGATGTAGACATCGGCATCTTTAAGAAGATCATAGTAGAGTTGGATTCCTCGCGGATCCTTGGTGTTGATGCAAATGCACTTTTTGCCGGCATTGAGAGTTTGCAAAAAAGAGGCCACGCCGTCGATAAAAGGCGAGCCGGCTGTTCTTGAGGCGTCGCCGCCAGCAAATCTATTTTCAACATGAATAACATCCGCACCCAAGTCGCCCAGTATCTTTGCACCCAGTGGACCAGCAATAAAGGTAGCCGAATCAACAACCTTCACTCCTTCGAGTGCTTTTGGCATGCTGTTTTCCATACTTTTCGCCCCTTACATCCTTGTTTGCTTATTCTACATCCTTGGCTCCTTGTTTCGCACTGCGTGTCCGCAGGGTCCGCTCCTTGTTTCGCGGCTGCGTGTCCGCAGGGCTCTTTGGAGTCACCCGTTTACGCCGCACCTCTCGCGCTACTCGCTGCGCAGCGCCTCCACGGGGTCTTTGCGCGATGCCGCTGACGAGGGGATAAGGCCGGCCAAAAACGTGAGTCCCATGCTCACCAGCACCAGGATACCGGCAGCCTCCCACGGCAGGGTCGCAACATTCTCCACAGCAAAAGCGGCATAGACGATGGCGTTGGCAGGTATGGTTAAAAGCAGGGTTATCCCTATGCCCAAGACCCCGGCAACAAAGCCCACGATGAGCGTCTCGGCGTTGAACACGTTGCTGATGTCGCTCTTGCTGGCGCCGATGGCACGCAGGATGCCGATCTCCTTCTTGCGTTCGAGCACCGAGATATAGGTGATGACCCCTATCATGATGGACGAGACAACAAGCGAGATAGCCACAAAGGCAACCAGCACATAACTCACCATGTTGACGATGTCCGTCACCGACGACATGAGGGTTCCCACGATGTCGGTATAGGTGATCACACGGTCGTCTTGACCCTCGGCCTCCATCCGGTCGTTATAGGCGTCCAGTATCTTGATGACCTCGCCTTTGCTCTCGAAGTCGATGGGATAGATGTTGATGCTGGAGGGCTTGGCTTTATCGGCATAGCCCAATTTGCGCAAATTGACATCGCTGGACGCCTCCTCGCTGCCCATCATGGACATCATGAGCTCGGTGAGCTCCTTCTCGTCCATATTGAACTGGAAGGCCTCTGCAAAGGCGGCGGTGTCGATGTTCATGGCACCCGCCATGTTGGCGGTCAGCTGCCCCATGGCCTGCTGCATTCCCACGGCGATCTGGCTTTGCATGCCCGTCATGACAGCGCTCATATATTGCATCATGACCTGCTGCATGTAGCCTTGCAGGGCTCCTTGCACCTGGGCGGTGATGGCGTCGGTGTCAATCATGGCACCAAGCACAGGTCCCAGTTGCGCGCCAATCGCTCCTTGCACCGTGGGGTCGTTGAGATAGGCGGTAAAGTTCGCGGCAATCATATCCGGCGTGGGCAGGTTGCTGGGGTCGGCAAAGAGGGACCGATAGGCATCGGACGTGAAGTATCCCGCGATAACCTGCGTCATGAGAGGAGTCAGGGCAGCTGAGATCTCCTCATTTGACGGCGTCTCGATATTCAGCCCCTGCGCCATCTGCGCCAGGTCGGGCTCGGGCACGGGGGGCAGGTTGCCCGCGAGACTGCTCATATCCAAGAAGCTCGCAAAGTCGACATTCAGCGCTGAGGTATCGAATTTGAACGCGTTGCTGATAGCGTCCTCGTCAACGGTCACGAGCGAAGTCGGGTCAAAGGCACCCGCACTGCCCTCGTCGGCCTCCTCGTCGAATGATTTGCCGCTGAACACGTTGATTGAAGGCTGCGCCAGCTGGTCAACAACGATCTGCGCCGCATTGGCCTCGTCGATGAGGTGGTCGGTCAACTTGCTGGAGTAGTACAGGCCGGCGGTCAACGAGGTGGCGGCAGCATCGGGGTTTGGCCTGACGATACCCACGATATTGAGCGTTGTGCCCTCGTTGATAAGGTTCTTCATATACTCGGTGTCGTCCTGCTTGTCGGTCCAAACCTTGTACTCGGCATCATATTTGTAAAAATCCGCCGCCTCGACCAGTTTGAATTCAACCGCCATGAGCTCATCATAGGTGAATTCCAGCGTGCCATCATCCGGCACGGCAAAATCCTCATCATTGGCGAGTTTGCTGATCATATCCTTGAGCACATCCGGGTCACGCAGACCCATACTGTAAAGGAGAAGATCGCTCACTCCCTCGCGCGCGGACAGCACGAGCACGAGTTCGTTGTACTCCTCGGGCCAGTGGCCGGCCAGCACGTCGTACTGCTCATCAAGCATACTGGTGTCTTTTAGCAGACTGGAGAACATGTCGGTGCTCATGCCCATCGACATAAAGCTGCCAGCTCCCGCGCCAGCACCCATGCCCAAGGCAGAAAACGAGCTGTCAGGATTGATCTGGTGCACGCCGTTCTCGGTATCGGGGCTGAATATCTGCGGCGTGACGTTGTATTTGTACTCGATGGATTTGATATAGGGGTCGATGCCGCTTTCGGGGCTTTCAAGGTAGACTTTGAGTGCCGCGAGGTCGTTGCTGCCAATGCGCGAGAGCATGTTCGAGAGCATCTTGGTCTCGGATACCCTGGTGGTCTCGGTTTTATCGCCAGCTGTACCGTCCGCATTGGCATCATCGGTGTCGTTTTCAAGCATGCCGGATGATGCCGCCAGCATCGACGTGATGTCAAAGCCGGTGCTCTGGATGGAGAGCGGATAGACGCTCAGGGTAGTTTCTTCAACGTTCTTGATAAAGTTGTTGACACCGTTTGCCAGCGCGAGGATGGCGGCGATGCCGATGATGCCGATGGAGCCCGCAAAGGCCGTCATGAAGGTGCGGCCCTTCTTGGTCATGAGGTTGTTGAAGCTCAGCGCGATTGCCGTAAAAAACGACATCTTGGCGCGGCGGATGGGCTTGGCGCTCACCCGCTCGTCGGCCTCGGTGGGCTCGAAGGGATTGCTGTCGGCCGTGATGGCGCCGTCACTCAGGCTCACGGTGCGCGTCGCATACCGCTCGGCCAGCTCGGGGTTGTGGGTGACCATGATAACCAGGCGATCGTTGGCGATCTTGGTGAGAAGAGCCATGATCTGCACGCTCGTCTTTGAGTCAAGCGCACCCGTAGGCTCGTCTGCCAGCAATATCTCGGGGTCGTTGATAAGGGCGCGGGCGATGGCGACGCGCTGCATCTGCCCGCCGCTCAATTGGTTGGGTTTCTTGTTGATGTGGTCTTCAAGGCCCACCTCGGCCAAGGCGTCCTTGGCGCGCTGCCGCCGCTCCTTCTTGGAGACGCCGCTGAGCGTCAGGGCGAGCTCGACGTTGGCGAGCACCGTCTGGTGGGGAATAAGGTTGTAGGCCTGGAACACAAAGCCCACGCGGTTGTTGCGATAGGTGTCCCAAGCGCGATCCCTGTACTTCTTGGTCGAGATGCCGTCGATCACCAGATCGCCTGAATCGTAACGGTCAAGACCACCCAGGATGTTGAGCATCGTGGTCTTGCCCGAACCCGAAGGCCCGAGTATGGCCACGTATTCGTTATCACGAAACGCGATGGAGACATCGTCTAAGGCAACCTGTGTAAAATTCGCTGTGGTGTAGGACTTACGGATTGCTTTCAGTTGCAGCATGCTGTTGTTCCCCTTGAACCCACGCACACCAACGGCGCGCTCTTTGTATAAAAACACGGTCACCGCGACCGCCTTATTCAAAAAAGCATTGTATACGTACACCCTGTGCCCATTGAGCAGCGCCTTGCTTTGTATCCAAAATGACACAGTGCTGAATGCCTGCTGAGAAAACCGGGTGTTTTGGGTACAATGAACATCGCACAAAACCGCGGGCATCCCGCACGTGGGCGCGTGAGACAGGGAGACGTCTCTCTTGTCTCACCAAGGCACACCCCACACCCCGCACGTGGGCGCGAAGAGTGAGACGGGAGCGACGTTCCTTATCTCTCAAGCCACCCGTTGGCGCCCAAAGGCATAGCAAGAGTGAGAGATCAAGGGGAGTCCGATGCATCAAATCGACCTGCGCAGTGACACCGTGACCCAACCCACACCCGCCATGCGTGAGGCGATGTTTGCCGCCGCGCTGGGCGACGACTGTTACGGCGACGACCCCACCACCAACGAGCTCGAGGCTTTGGCGGCCCGAGTGATGGGCAAAGAGGCCGCCTTGTTCGTGCCCTCGGGCACCTTTGGCAATCAGCTCTCCATTAAAACCCACTGCGCAACCGGCACCGAGGTGATCCTCTACGAGGACACCCATATCATCGCGCACGAAGCCGCAGCAGCAGCCGTACACAGTCGCGTGCAGATGCGCACCTTGGAGGGCAAGGGCAGCAGACCTGATGTCGAGCAGATGGAGCGCCGCATCCGCAAGGTAAAAGACGTGCACGAACCGTATACCGGGCTGCTCTGCCTGGAGAACGCCCACTCCAACGGTGAGGTCATCGCCCCTGATGCCATGCGGCAGATCTACGCGCTGGCGCAGCACTATCACATCCCCCTGCACCTGGATGGAGCGCGCATCTTCAACGCGGCAAGCTATCTGGGTGTGCCCGTCACGCAGGTCTCGCAGTACGCGGACTCCGTGATGTTCTGCCTGTCAAAGGGGCTCTGCGCGCCCATCGGCTCGATTCTGGCGGGCAGCGCCGAGTTCATCACACGCGCTCATCGCAACCGCAAACAGATGGGCGGCGGCCTGCGACAATCGGGTGTCATCACCGCGGCGGGCATCGTGGCGCTGACGCAGATGGTGGAGCGCCTGGCGCACGATCACGCGCGCGCGCAGCGGCTCACCGCCGGACTCGCCGCGCTCAAGGGCATCGCCATTGAGCCGCGCGATGTGCACATCAACCTGGTATGGTTCTCGCTCGCCACACAGAAGCAGGCCCTGCGCGTCTTTGACGCGCTTACCGCCGCCAACATCTTGGCCAACGAGCCCGAGCAGGGCAAGTTGCGTCTCGCCACTCACCACGGCATCACCGACGCGGACATCAAAAGAACGCTGGAGGTCATCGCGACGGCGCTCGTCGAGTAATTTAGCGGATTCTTGCTGGGCCTGCAAATCTCTGCGTGATGAGTAAGCGTGACTGGAGCAAGCACAATGACGGGCATGTCGGCATGATGCCTGCTTCAAGTCAGGCGTTGCCGCCAACATTGATGCCGCTCGACACGCACGGAATGTAGTACCATTCTTAGCTCAGCATCGGTTTCACTATCGGTTTCACTATCGGTTTTGCTCTCGATCCCGCTTTTCTGCCCAGCAAGGAGTACGTATGTCAAACAACGATAGCGTCCCTCTCCACATCGAATCGCTTCTCATGCACGCACGCGGTGACGGCGACGCGACCTTTCACGACGTGGTCGCCCCTATCCACCTCACCACTACCTTTCGCCAAACCGTGCTGGGCGGTGAGCCCCACTTTGACTACTCGCGCGCGGGCAACCCTACCCGCGAGCTGCTCGAAACCCACGTCGCGGCTCTTGAGGGCGGCAGCTACGGCTACGCATTCAGCTCGGGCATGGCGGCCATCACCGCGGTGCTCAGCCTGTTCAAGCCCGGCGACGAGGTGCTAGTGCCCAACAACATCTACGGGGGCACCTACCGCGTGCTGGAGCACTACTTCAAGAACTTCAATATCGGCTACCGCATCGTCGACGTGACGGATACCGCCGCCGTCGATGCCGCTTTTGGGGATAAGACCGTGGCACTCCTGTTTGAGAGCCCCACCAATCCCCTGCTCACCGTAGCCGACATCGCGGCTCTCTCGCAGATAGCACACAAGCACGACGCGCTCTCCATCGTGGACAACACCTTCTTGACGCCCTACCTACAGCTGCCCTTGGCATTGGGCGCCGACATCGTGATCCACAGCGCCACCAAGTACCTGGGCGGACACAGCGACGTGATTGCCGGGCTGGTCGTGCTCAACAACGCCGAGCTGGCCGAGCGCGTCTTCTTCATCCTCAAGTCGACCGGCGGCATGCTCTCGCCTTTTGATTCCTACCTGTTGCTGCGTGGCATCAAGACCCTGGCTGTGCGCATCGACCGCCAGATAAGCAACGCCCTGGCGCTGGCGCACTGGCTGGTAGAGCAGCCGCAGGTTGAGCGCGTCTACTACCCCGCGCTCAAGAGCCATCCCGGCTACCGTATCCAGGCAGCACAGGCAAAGGGCGGCGGCGGTCTTCTCTCCTTCGACCTTATCGAAGGCGCCAGCCCACAGAGGTTCTTCGATGCCCTGCAACTCGTGGTTCTCGCCGAGAGTCTGGGTGCCGTCGAGTCGCTCGTCTGCCACCCCGCCACGATGACCCACGCCTCGATACCGGCCAAGCTTCGCGCCGAGATGGGCATCACCAGCCAACTCATCCGCCTGAGCGTGGGCATCGAGCACATCGACGACCTCAAAGCCGACCTGGCACGGGGCTTTGCGAATCTGCCCGCTTAAGCCCCCTCCTGCCACTCGGCACCAGCACCCTAGCGCAGCACCAGCACCCTAGCGCTGGTCGCCCGTCTTGCGGCGCATCAGCAGCACCAGCACCACCAGCAGCAGCGTGGTTCCGCTCAGGGCAAGCAGCTCCATGAGCAGCCAAAGCGTCATGTCGTCACCGGTACCTGGTGTGGCCGCGCC
>JAITTM010000148.1 GCA_031286975.1 Coriobacteriales bacterium | reverse complement strand
AAGGTCATGGGCTCGGCGTGGATGCCGTGCGTGCGCCCCACGCACAGAACGTCCTTGAACTCGAAAGCGCGCCGCTTGCAGATGGCACCCAACGTGCGCACTTCTTGCACGATCAGGTCAACCGCCTGCGTGATCTGGTAGCAAAGTGCCGTGTCGCCCAGATCGGACGAGGTCATGCCATAATGCACCCAGCGCGAGGGCTTGGGCTCCCCCGCCGACACGTCGGCATCGATATGCTCGGCCATGCTGGTGAGAAAGGCGATTACATCGTGGTTGAGCGTCGCCTCAAGCTCATCGATGCGCGCCACGTCAAAGCCGGCATGCGCCCGTATCCACGCGGCCTCATCCGGAGTGATGCCCGCCTGCCCTAACTGCGCCTGCGCCTCGCAGGCAAGCACCTCGATATCTTTCCATATCTCAAACTTGTTTTGCAGGGCAAAGATGTCGCCCATCTGACTCCGTGTGTAACGCTCTATCATCTGAACATCCTTAAGCTCGAACCAGGGGATTTTCTCCCCGTATTCTAACAGATGCAGACAGGCGGATTGCGGCGTAGCCTCAGGGTTTCAGGCGGACTGCGAAGGCATAAATGCCCTTGAATGCCTCTCTGGTGCGTTTTCTACGCCTGAAAAATGCTGGTCAGAGGTATGTCGTGCTTCTCTTTGGGGATACGATCGGTCGCCTGCTCGGTGAAAGCCACACCGTAACGCGGGGTCTTGAGGGGCACCCGCGCAAGATACCGATCATAGAAGCCGCCGCCATAGCCGATGCGGTAGCCCTGCTCATCGAACACGACAACGGGCACTATCAGGACAGCCAGCTCATTGGGCGGCACCCGATAGAGCGCCTCCAGCCGCCTGGGGTCGAGCACCGCGGTGGGGTTCGACCTGAGCAGCGAGGTCGCAAGGCTCCCTCTGCTCGAGCCGTCAATCGCATAAAACCCCATGATGCCATCGCCGATTGTGCCGGGATACGCCAGGCGATAGCCCCGCATGGTGAGCTCCGCCGCCAGCGTGTCGAGGGAGACCTCGCTGCCGATCGTCTCATACAGGGCGATATAGCCCTCGGTGGGTTTGTGCGGCGCTATCCGCATGAGCAGTTGCTGGCAGAGTGCCTCAGAACGCGCCGCCCGCTCCTGCGGTGGAATGGCGGCGCGCCGGGTAAGCACCGATTTTCTCAGCAGCTGCTTTTTCTCGCTGTTATCGCGCAAAAAGGGGATGGTGAGCACAAAGGGCAGGTGCAACAGCAACGCCAGCAAAACGCGCGACAGATCCCCGGCAGGGGCAAACGGCAATGTGAGCGCGAACAATACCAGCGGCACAAAAACCACCAGATAGCGCCAGGATTTGCCAACTCCCGCCAGCACGCAGGAGATAAGCGTGAGCGCAACCAGCAGGCAGGTGCCAGCAAACGCGAGGGGCGACGACGGGCTCGCCGCGTCCCAGAACCGTTGGAATGCGTCGAGGTCGAGCCACGCCATGCTCACTCCGAGCAACGGATTGACCTGAACGCCGAGAAAGACGAACAGTGGGCCTTGCACCAGAAGACAGGTGCCTACCACAAGAGCCGACCCAAAGAGCAGCTCGGGCCGCCGCCGCTTTAGCATGACAATCAGGATCACCAGCGTGGGAACAACCACCGCAAGGCCCAGCGGATACAAAAACAGGAGCGCGGTGGCCACCGCGAGCAGGCAAAGGAACGCCCTGTCGCCCCTGAGGCTCTTGCCCTTGCTGCGCACGGCATCAAAGAGGATGAGCGCATAGAGCAGGAGCAGCGCGCTCAGCAGCGCGCTGCCCTCAAGGGTGATAACAAAGCGCGCCAGATAGGGGTTGAGGCAGAAGTACGCCGCAATCAGCACCACCAGCCACCGCGGCGCGCCCTTGGTCCGCAGCCAGTGCACAGCGTAGGCGCAGGTGACCGCAACGGCAACGAGCTGCACGCCCAAAAACGTCGCGACCCCCGCATCAATGGCACCAAAAAACAGGCCGATCAAAACAGGGGCGGCCACAAGAAGCTCATAGAGCATCGGTTGCGTATTGGTGAGCCGCAAACCTTCTATGGCATCGAGCACAACAAAGGAGTTCTCGGTGAGAATACCGGGATACTCGAACAACAGCATCCCGCCCCAACAGGCGATCATCGCGCAGCAGACAACAACCGCGGGCAACAGCGTAAGGCGCTGATCCGTCTGGACGAGGTAGTGTGTGCCAAAGATATTTTGCATGACGCGGATTATAACGCAAGCAGGCGGGTGTGCCTGCTTGCGTTATGGGGTGGTATTCAACTGTGTATTCAACTGGCGGCATGCCGCGGCATCTTAACTGGCCTCTACCGGCTTTTGCGGGGTTCTGCCAACCTCTACAGCTTTCTTCCGGTTTCTTCCGGTTTCTACTGGATGCCCTCCAACTGCGGGATGGTGGCAAAGCCGCGCTCCAGATCCTCGTCGGTGGGGATAACGTCGGTCATGGTGCCGGCGTTGTACTGCATATAGGCGGCGAGGTCGAAGTAGCCGGTGCCGGTGAGTCCGAAGAGGATGGTCTTCTCCTCACCTGCCTCTTTGCATTTGAGAGCCTCGTCGATGGCGACGCGGATGGCATGGGAAGACTCCGGTGCGGGCAGGGTGCCCTCGCAGCGGGCGAAGAGCTCGGCGGCGGCAAACACGTCACCTTGCTCGACAGCGCGAGCCTCGTCCAGATAGCCATCGTGGTAAAGCTGGCTCAAGATGGGGCTCATACCGTGGAAGCGCAGGCCACCGGCGTGGTTGGCGCTGGGTATGAAGCCGTTGCCCAGCGTGTACATCTTGGCAAGCGGAGTCACCTGGCCCGTGTCGCAGAAGTCGTAGGCAAAGCGACCGCGAGTGAGCGAGGGACAGCTCGCCGGCTCAACAGCGATGAAGTGCGGCGCAGACCTGCCTGCCAGGCGATCCTCCATGAAGGGCGCCATGAGCCCGCCCAGGTTGGAGCCGCCGCCGGCGCTACCGATAACGATGTCAGGGTACACGTCGAGCTTCTCCAAGGCGAGCTTTGCCTCCAGCCCGATAATCGACTGGTGCAGCAGCACCTGGTTGAGCACGCTGCCCAACACGTAGCGGGTGTCCGGCGTGCTCACCGCGGTCTCGACGGCCTCGCTGATGGCGCAGCCAAGCGAACCGCCGCTATGGGGAAACTCCCCCAGTATCTTGCGCCCGACATTGGTGGTGTCGCTGGGCGAGGCGATGACCTTGGCACCGTAGGTCTCCATGACGGCCTTGCGATAGGGTTTTTGCTCGTAGCTCACCTTGACCATGTACACCAGCAGATCGAGATCGAAGTAGCAGCACGCCATGGCCAGAGCGGTGCCCCACTGCCCAGCGCCCGTCTCGGTGGTGAGCGCCTTTAAGCCCTGCTGCTTGGCGTAATAGGCCTGCGCGATGGATGAGTTGAGCTTGTGACTGCCGCTGGTGTTGTTGCCCTCGAACTTGTAGTAGATCTTGGCGGGCGTGCCCAGCTGCTTTTCAAGATAGTGCGCCCTGATAAGCGGAGAAGGACGGTACATCTTATAGAAGTCCCGCACCGGCTCGGGGATGTCGATGTAGCGATCGGTGATGTTGAGCTCCTGCTTAGCGAGCTCGGTGCAAAAGACGGGCTCGATGTCGGCCACGGTGACCGGCTGCAGGGTCGCTGGGTTGAGGATGGGCGCGTGGCCGGTCTGCATATCTGCGCGCACGTTGTACCACTGACGTGGCAACTCATCCTCACTCAGGTAGGTCTTGTAGGGAACCCCACTTGCAATGCCGCTCATAACTTCTCCTTTCTGTGGCAGTTCGTCTGAACAGCCGTTCCAAGGGAGAAGGGCAACAAAAAACGCCCTTGTCTCCCACAACCTTTGTAGGGACAAGAGCGAGGCTCCTGCGGTGCCACCCTAACTTGACGCCAAAGCGTCCACTCTGTGAAGTGCTGTCACACCTCTGCCCGTAACGTGAGCGCGCGTTCAAGGCTACTGAACGAATGCTGTTCACCTCGACCCTCAGAGGCCCATTTGCCGCTTCGCTTGCCACCGGGCTCTCAGCATCCCCGGCTCTCTGTGCGCGCGCCTGCGGCGTTACTTCCCCGTCAACGGTTTAGGTCACCCATGGTAGCACAAGCACCGGAATGTGCAAAGCTTGCTTGCGGCTGCCGCCTAAGAGCCCCGCCTAAGAACGCGCCTAAGAATCACCGGGAAATCGCCTGAGGGCAAAAGCAAAGGCGCCACCAGTGCTGGCAGCGCCTTTATCGGGGAAGAAGCAGGGGGGGGTTAGCCTGCAAGCGGTGGCTCCTATGCTACATCGAGTCCGGCACCGCCCCACACATCGGTCCAGCCTTCAGGGAGGGGCAGGTAGTGGCAGGAGTTGCACTGCATGACCGAGGCACCGTGCATGCTGTGGCAGTCGCCGCACTGGATATCCTCCATATGTGAGCGATGCGGGTTAAGCCCTCTGTTCAGGCCGCCAAACTCGGTTGCAACGTCGCTGGGCAGCTCCGAGTAATTGTCGGTAGCCGCCACGATCTTGTCCAGCTCGTGGCAGCCCAGGCAGAATTCATTGGTGCCGATGCCTGAAGCTGCCAGCGGCGTGGTGAAGTCACCGGCAAGCCAGACCTGTGCCTCGTGTATCTGCTCGCCAATGCTCGCCTCGTGGCAATCAAGACAGGCATTGCCCGCCTTTTTGTGGGTGCTGAT
>JAITTM010000125.1 GCA_031286975.1 Coriobacteriales bacterium | reverse complement strand
TCCGCTCCAAGGGCGACATCGACCTGTTCTTCGAGATGCTCGACGGCAAGATGGCGCTGGTCTGCGAGCAGCTGCTGGCGCGCTTTGATATCCAGGCACACAAGAGGGTCTATAACGCGCCCTTCCTCATGGGTCAGGGTGTGTGGACCGGCTCCGAGAAACTCAAGTGGGACGACGAGATAGGTGAGGTGCTCAAGCACGGCACGCTCAGCGTGGGCTTTATCGGCCTGGCCGAGACCCTCAAGGCGCTTATCGGCGAGCACCACGGCGAGAGCGAGCGCGCCCAGAACCTCGGGCTCGAGATCATCGGGCATATGCGCACCTTCCTCGATCGCAAGGCGGAGTCGACGGGTCTCAACTTCAGTCTGCTGGCCACGCCGGCGGAGGGTCTGTCTGGTCGCTTTGTCAAGATCGATGCCGAGCGCTTTGGCGTGATCGAGGGCATCACCGATCGCGACTACTACACCAACAGCTTTCACGTGCCGGTGTACTACGACATCAACGCCTTCAAGAAGATCGAGCTCGAGGCGCCCTATCACGCGCTCACCAATGCCGGTCACATCAGCTATGTCGAGCTCGATGGCGATCCTACGGATAACCTCGAGGCCTTTGAGGCGATCATCCGTCACATGAAGGAGAGTGGCGTGGGCTACGGTAGTGTCAACCACCCCGTTGACCGCGACCCCGTGTGCGGCTACAACGGCATCATCGGCGATCGCTGCCCCAAATGTGGCCGCGTTGAGGGCGACCAACCCTTCGAGCGCATCCGCCGCATCACCGGTTACCTCGTGGGCACCCTCGACCGCTTTAACAACGGCAAACGCGCCGAGGAGTCCGACCGCGTCAAGCACGGCATCTCCAAGTCTGAGATCGCCAACGAGAACCAGCGCGAGGAATCCGTTGCCTAACGCGACCATCCGTATCCACGGGACCGCTGACGATAGCATCGTCGACGGTCCCGGCATACGTTTTGCCCTCTTCACGCAAGGCTGCAAGCACCAGTGCCCCGGATGCCACAACCCCACAGCGCAGCCCTTTGACGGCGGTAGCGTCACCACCACCGATGCACTTTGGCAACGCGTCGAGAACAACCCGCTGCTCAAGGGCATCACCCTTACCGGCGGGGAGCCCTTCGAGCAGGCGGAGCCCCTCATCGAGCTGGCAAAGCGTGCCAGGGATAAAGGCCTGGATGTCTGGGCCTACAGTGGCTACCTGTTTGATCAGCTGCTCGAGGGGCTGCCCTCCACAGCGGCGCGTGATTTGCTTGAATACTGCGATGTGCTGGTGGATGGTCCCTATGTGCAGGAGCTGCGCAGCTACACCCTCAAATGGCGCGGCTCGAGCAATCAGCGCATCATCGATGTTCCCGCCTCACTAGCAGCAGGCAAGGTCGTTGAGTGGCAATAGCAGCGTAGCAATGAGTGTGTTCGCCCGGGCGTGCTAAGCGCGTCTCTGCCAAGGAGGTAGTGTATGCCCCAGATACCCGCGGTCGCCTTTGTAGGCCGCCAGAATTCCGGCAAGACGACGCTTCTTGAGGCGCTCATAGCCGAGCTGGTGAGCCGCGGCATCAAGGTGGGCACCGTCAAGCATCATTCGCATGCAGGCTTTGCCATCGACTACGAGGGCAAGGATTCCTGGCGCCACCGCAAGGCAGGCAGCTCCTTTGTGGTGGTGGCCTCACCCGATCAGATAGCGAGCGTCCGTAGCCTTGAACACGAGATCGAGCTGGACGAGATACTGCCAAGCATCTGTGACGTCGATGTGATTCTGGTCGAAGGCTATCGCCAGTCAGGGCTTCCCACTATCGAGCTCTTTCGCTCCGGCAATCCCAACGATCAGGAGCGCGAGCTGGGCGGCCTGGGCAATCGTATCATCGCCGTGGTCACCGACATCCCCCGCATCGAGCTCGCGGCAGCAAAGCAGGCCCTCCCGGTCTTCTCCTTCAAAGCCACAGAAGCTCTTGCAACCTTTATAGAGACGGCCATTCTCAACTGGGCGCCGTAGTATCTGGTTCACCTCCGGCAACGCCGCGCATTCCGCGGCGGGATTCGCGGTGCTTACGGCATTTTCGAGGTTTCGCTATCCGATTCCAACCTTTTATCCAAAACAGCATCCACCTGCACTCGATAGCCAGCCAAACACTACAAAAAAAGCCTACATTTGGCTGGCTATTTTTATAGCGATACAAAATACCGAGCGAACGGTCGATAAATTACAGAGCAAAAGGGCTATAATTTACAGAGTTATCATATCATCTGAGGGTAGGGACTCGTGTGGACGGTTATTACAAGAGATTTGCTGATAGTGAACTGAACGATCGGCTTGAGCGGGCTGGCGCCGTGTTGGTGCGCGGGCCAAAAGGTTGTGGCAAAACTGAAACAGCTCGACAACAGGCAAAAAGCGAAATCGTCATTGACGACTCGGAGGCCATACGACAAATCATGCTCATCGATTCCCAAATTTTGCTGGCTGGCGAGACTCCAAGGCTCATCGATGAATGGCAAGAGCAGCCGAGTCTCTGGAACACCATTCGCCATGCGATCGACAATCGCCAGCAGACTGGCCAGTTTGTATTAACTGGTTCTGCTAACCCTGAGGAGCAGGCAAACTTACATTCTGGGTTTGGAAGACTTGCAGCAATGAATATGAGACCACTGTCACTTTATGAGTCCAAACTCTCCACGGGCTCGGTTTCATTGAAGAGCCTGCTGAAATCAGCTCTACCAAAACTTGAATATGAGGCGCACAACAATCCACTGTCAGCTATTGCAGATTGGATCTGTGTGGGTGGTTGGCCTGCGCACATCAAGCTTTCAAGCGATCAAGCCCTGTTTGCCATGAGGGATAATGTCGAGCTGATGGTAGAGGTTGATCTGAGCAGAGTTTCGAAGAAAAAACGCAATCCTCTTAGGATTAGGCGCTTAATGCGCTCGATAGCACGTAACATCGCAACTGAGGCAAGTATTGAAACACTGAGAAGGGATGTCGGAGGGTCGGACGGGGATATGGCATACGAGACAGCCGTCGATTATATCTCTGCACTTGAACGAATTATGATCCTTGAAAATCTTGACGCATGGAGTACGCACATTACGTCTGCTGCAACGCTGCGAAAAGCGAGAAAGTATCATTTTGTCGATCCTTCATTGGCCGTTGCTGTTCTCGGGCTCAATCAACAGCGCATTATGGATGACATTCTCTACATGGGATTTCTGTTCGAATCGCTGGTACTCCGTGATTTGAGGATATATGCTCAGCACAATGATGCCAAGGTGTATCACTATCGCGATTCAAGTGGCAAAGAGGTCGATGCGATTGTCGAGAAACGTGATGGTTCTTGGGCGGCCTTCGAGATCAAATTAGGTTTCAATGCTGTGAGTGAGGCGAGCAAATCCCTCCTTGATTTTGCGAGAATCATAGATACTGAAAACGGTTCACCGCCAACCTCACTTAACGTGATCACCGGATCCGGTTTTGTGTCCAGAAGCGCTGACGGTATCAATGTTATTCCTGTCACTGCGCTCACAGCCTGACGAACCCCAACGCCTTGCAACCTTGTGCCAACGATAAAGAGCCAGGAACCAAGACTGTGGATGATGATTATTATGAGATTCTAGGGGTGGATAAAGCCGCCACCACCGATGAGGTCAAACACGCAGTTGCCTTTATCGATGCGCTGATCCTTGCTATAATCTACTGTCATGGAATCACTTACCGTTGTTATCCAGGCTGGCGGGGAATCAAAGAGGATGGGTCGACCCAAGGCAATCGTGCCTTTTTGTGGCGCCCCCTTACTCTGTCGTGGTCTCAAGCGCCTGGGGCCCATCGCCGATGAGCTCATCGTGACGAGCAACGACCAGGCAAGCCTCGATTTTCTCTGCAGCAAGGTCACTTTTGACAAGCTCAAGATGTACTCGGATCGCTTTGAAAAACGCAGTGCCCTCAACGGCCTGTACACCGCGCTGTATTACGCAAGCAGCCCTTATGTGGCGGTGGTCGCCTGCGATATGATCTTTCCCTCCGCGCCCTTATTACTTGCGGAGAAGGACGCGCTCATCTCAAGTGGCGCGGACGTCGCGGTGCCCAAGACCAGCCATGGCTATGAACCCTTTCATGCGGTGTATCGCCGCGAGACCTGCCTGCCGTTGGTGGAGGCAGCCCTGCTGGCGGGGGGAACCCGCGCGACGGGCTGGTTTGACAAGGCGACGATCCTTGAGTTCAGCTCCGAGGAGGTGCTTGCCATCGACCCCCGCGGCGGTTCTTTTGCCAATGTCAACACCCCCGCGGAGCTCAAAGAGATGGAGACACGCATCATGACGGACTCCATGACCTTCGCCTCAGATGCTGAGATCGGCTGCGCTCACCGAAAAAACACCTAATAAGTGCTCCCCTGAGAATGCACCAGCAAAGGTGGCGTCATCCTTGCGACAACGCCACCTAAGCACCAGTTTAACGGAGCACTAATCGGAGCCAGGGGCCTGATTCCTGCTGGCAGGATCCAGCACGCAATCGTGGGGAGTGCTCTTCTCCACCATCACGACCTTGCGGTTTTGGGCTGCTACCTGGGGCAGGTAGTTTCCCTGCTCGTCATACTCATCAAGATGCCACCTATCAAAGGAGCCCTGCCCCTCGGTCTCCATCTGCTCGGGCGGAGCTCCCAGCGACACCAGCACGTCATACACCTTCTGTGCACGTTGACGCGAGAGCTCGTAGGAGTCCTCATCGGCATTGGGGCTGCCAAAGGTCGCCGTGGTTCCTATCAGATGCACATGGATCTCAGGATGCGCGGCAAGCAACTCGGCGTAGGGGCCCAAAAGCGCCTCGGCGTCCTGCTGGTCGATAAAATCCGCCGTATCCGGCCAGAAGTGCAAGACACTCTCGTCAAAGATGATGGGTTCCTGCATGTCGACGATCTCGGGCAGCGGGTCGCCTTCGAGGTCGATCGAGCTCACTGCGGGCAAGCCGTCCAGGGTCTGGGCAGTGGGCGGGTCGTCGTGAAAGATCACTGTTGCACCGCTCCGCTCGATGATCTCCGTCCAGATATCCCTGAGGCTGTTGCGCTGATGGCTGGTCAGGGCCGCCTGCGGGCTGGCAACGTCACCCAGGCCGTACCAATCGACGGTCACCCCCTCATCAAAGGCTATCAGGGCATCGATGCTATCTAGATACGAGGCGACATCCTTGGGCCAGGCATAGATCATGTCCTCTTGGGTAAAGCTGATGGGCCCCACCGTTGCCAGGCCTGAGTCGATGACCACGATGTGATGCAGACCGGCGGGCGCGGAGGCAAGCGTCCTGTTGGCAAGGCGCAACGCCTCCAAAGGGTCGCTCTCGGGTGTCTTTGCGGCTATGTTCGAGCTGAGGATGGTGGACAAGCCCTCTATCCAGCCCTCGTTCTCATCAGCACGCACGCGCTGGGTCGGCGCGTCAGAGCCCACGATGGCTCCGTCGACCAGGCGCGGTGTACCCTCAACGGACACAAAGGCCACATAGCCGCGTGTCTGGGTTGCCGCCTGCAAGAGCTCGCGCACCTGCGGATAGACCTGCGCCTGCGGTGCGTTGGCATGGTTGCCCACCAGCACAACCACCGACTCAGGCTCCTGGGCACCTATCGCGCCTCCGCCTGCATCCCCCTGCCCATCGCAGCCAACGAGTAAACCTACAATCAAGCTGCCAAGAAGGGCGAGCGCAAGCAGTATGGCCACCCTGCACGGTACAACAGATATGCTCTTTTCCATGATACGTTCTCCTTTTCTTTGGTTGTGTCATTCTGGCGCAGCGCATAGCACGGAGCTGAAAGCTCTGGCTCTGCAGTCGTGCTCCTGTCATCCTACATGCGCCAATGCGATGGGTCGTGTGGTGGCAGAGGCCTCGTTGCTGCTGCCCTGTGCCGTGAACAGGGGCCTGCTCTCATCGCTTGTCCAGCTGGGCATCTGCGCAAGCGCCGAGGTCGAGGCGGGGTCTTGCAGCTGCTGCGCGATCTGTGTGCGCACGCGCTGCTTGAGGTAGGGCGCGCGCAGCTCGATCTGTCGTTGGCGTGCCTCATAGCGTGTCTTATCTCCCATAACGATGCTCTGGTAAAACGCATCCGCGCACCTGAACTCACGTTGCAGTGCCAGCAGTTCCTCGTAGGCCTCACAGAGTTCGAGTCGCTGCAACTCAGCGCGTTTTACCCGCTCCTGCACAGGGTCGCAACCGGCATAGGCGCTGGCAAAGGCCACCATGCCCGAGGCAGTCAGCATGGCACTCAGCAACCAGATCAGGGCATTGGCGCTCCCGGGGTGGCTGCTGCCGCTGGCCGTTGTTGCCGCCAAAGAGGCGATCGAACCCCCTGTGGCAGCTGCAGGTGCGGCGGCCGCGCCATCAACGGCAAGGCGTAGCAGGGTGATGCTCACCAGCAAGGCCACCCAGGCAATCAGAAGCACGGCAACCAGCACATAGGTGGCATCGCTGCTGCCGCGCGAGCGCCTGCGCCAGAGTTTGCCCGCCAAAAACGGGAGCAGCACGGCAAGCCCCGTAAGCGAGATGGTGACCGCGATGATGACGGGATAATCGCTGCGCATGGCGGTCTCAATCGCCATGAACAGGTTGGCGCAGTCGCCCAACACCAGCACAACCAACAGAGCATCGATCACCTTCACCCAGGTTGGCACGGTAGTCAGGCGCTGGATGAGCGAGCGGCGCCTCGCATCGTAGGGCAGCGCATGGGTGTCAACAGGCTGCCACCTGTCCTGTGTTGTCTCAGTCGATTCCATGATCCTTCACCAACTTTCCGATCCTCGGAGCCTTCTCTGTCTTCCTTGCCCTCTTTGACGGGGGAGGCTTTGCAGAACTTTGTGCCTTTTCGGCATCTTTTGCCCTGCGCGCCTGCTCGGCCTGCTGGGCTTTTTGGGTCTTTCGAAGTCGCAAAAACCCGCTGTCCTCGACCTGCGCAAGCTGCTCGCGCGCCTGCATGAGCTCTCGATTGGCTGCCGCGAGCCTGGATCGCACATCCTGTAGCTGCTCATCCACCTTGGCCGCGTCACCCTGATTGCGCATGACTATCAGCTGAGCCATACTGATGCGTAGCGTGTGCTCGATCTCGAGCTCGAAGTGCGCGGCCTGGGTCGCGCTGTCGATCTGCGCATCGAACACCGAGCCATTGCCGCAATCAACCGCCCCCCGCAACAGCCCCTCCAGGCGCTGATCCAGCTCGCGCTCAAAGGTATTCAGGCCTTCAAGCTGTCCATAGGTGCTGGGATAACAGTCGGAGTAGGGGATGCGGGATATCCGCGTCTGCGTGCTCTGTGGCAGGGGCTCTGTGGCAGCTGGCGTGCGCGCCCAAAAGCCGATCCCTTTCTTCTGTCGTTGCTCACTCATGGTTGCAGTTCTCCTTTCCTGGTTGGATAGTGGCGCGCGCGATACTCGTCCTCGCTGCTGTTTTGGGGATAGACGGCAATCGGCCAGATCGACTCTCGCGGGCCACAGGCATTGCAAGCCGCCTGTCGATACGCTGCCAATCGTTGCTCGACGCGTCTTTCATAGCGGCTGCAGCGCAAAGCGCACACGTGCTCGACTTCCGCGATAGTGGCGACAAGCCGTGCGCGCTCCACCAGGAGCGTGCGTATCTGCCTCTGCGCCTCATCTGCCACCGCTGTAATCGCCCGCAGGCTGCGATGCATCTCGCTTGTGCGGCGGCTCCGTATCAGGTTGTCGCTGAGGGTCTGCTCACCGGCTTTGCGCAGGCTGAGATCCTTCTCCTGATAGGCTGCACGGTGCTGCAACTCCTGTTCGCATGCCTGACGGCTCAGTGCTTCCAGGCGCGCGACCTCCCCGTCCATGCGCGCGATTTCAACATGACCTGCCGCAGTCGCGTGCTCACAGAGCAGCCATTGCGTCGCGTTGAAGCGCCTGCAACGGTCAAGCTCGCGCCGCACAAAGGGGGTCGTGTTCCTGTCTTCTCCCGTTATCCGGGCAAACCAGCGGCGCCCATCAAGCTTGCCCTGAACATACAGTCGCAGGCAGGCCGCGGGGCCCAATGCCAGAGATGAGCGATAGCGGTCGTCTCGCGGCACTTGTATCCGTACCTGTTCCATGTGGTCTCCTTTCCGTTGTACGCTTTTCAAGCAAACCATAGACATCAGCTTGCCCAAAGCCTTGGCTCTTCTTATCGGACGGCTCTTTGTGGAGAAATGCAAGCAGCGTGCGCAAAGAGCACGCGATAAAAAACGGCAAAGTTGTTATCGCTCCGCCCTTCTGCACAATTACGCGCTTTGGTAACAAAAGCCACTTTTCGCATCGCTGTCGGTTTCTGGTTATACTGTGGAGAACGACAGGCAGGCAGCAGGCAGGCAGCAGGCAGGCAAAAAGCAACCAACACCGCCGCCGCAGTATCGGTAGCAACTACGGGAGAACGACAGGCAGGCAGCAGGCAGGCGGAGAGGGGCGATGCAGCATGGCTGATTCACACAGGAAGCTTCTCATAGGGCATCACTTCATCTATACGCTGCGTGTCATGGAGTACTACCTGCGCAGGGTTGCCAAGAACCCAGCCCGCGTCCAGGAGCTTGCGGAGGCATCGATTGCGGCTGACCTGCAAGCTCGCGCCACCGGTGCCCATCTCAACAGCTTTGACTACGAGTGGCTTGCGCTGCTCACCGATCCGCTGGTCGAGCATAGTGGTGTGCTCGATGGAGTGGTCGCGCCTCGTGAAAGCACGGGTTTCTCATCAGAGGCATTGGGGCGGATGATGGGGGTCAGGGGCCCTACGCTCAACCAGCATCTTCAGATATTCTCGGAGAAGTGGGGCGACTATTATGCGGAGTCCCTCGCGCTTCTGCGTGGGCAAGCCGTTGACAGACGCCAACTGGACGCGCTGGCAAACGCGCGCACCCGTGAGCGTATGCGTGCGAAGCCCTATCGCGTCTCCGATGCCAAGGTCACCCCCAACCTCAAGCACCTGGTGCGCTCCATCGTCCATGACAGCGGCTTTTTTTGCGGCATGAACCTGCTGTACTATCGCTTTTTTCGCTGGCATCGCATCGATTACTCGCACATCAGACAGGTCGAACTCGAGGGCGTGGCGCTGGAGTACCGCGACGACCTGATGAGCATCTTGCAGATACTCGAAGAACGCCGCTTCAGCTTCGATGCGCTCGAGGTAACGGGTCTGCTCGATGAGTATTTTGAGTATTACGCGCGCTTCATCTCAGACCCCAAGGTCATCGAGGCGCTTGACTACTCCTACCATGATTGCTCGAAGTACAACAGCCCCGGCGAGACGCAACGGCTCTTCATCGATCTGTGGCGGGTGCACCGTGCCTTCTACACCAGCAGCGCGCAGAGCCCCACACATACAGGCTTAACACAAAGCACGCGCAAGGCACGACAAGACAAGGTGGATATGCGGAGAAGCCCATGGCTCAGGGAGCATCCCACCATCCCCTCAGCTGCCCGCATCACCACGCATCGCGGCGTGTCCGATGATGCAAGCCCCACGGCTCCCGCTACAACCGCCCCCGCCGCTCCCGCGAGCCCCACCCCCGCTACTCCCGCACCCGTGACGGAGGCATCCTGGGAGGCATCGTTTGAGAGCGCCTTTCCCTCTGTGGTCGAGCGGCAGGGGCGCACCGATGCGGCCATGAAGCAGCTCGCGGCCTTAAGCGAGCGGAGCGACACGAGCTTTACCCGTGCGGACTTCAACAACGCGCGGCTCCTGCTTGAGACCGCGAACATGATCCCGCAAGACACCACGCGGTTCAACAGCTCGGTCTACCACTACGAGGCGATCGACGAGTGCCTGTTCACGCACTTCGATGGCCTACGCTTCGCGCCGCCCTATCTTCCTCTCATCGACTCAAGCTGCGACCACATCTACACGCATGAGGATCTCAGCTTCGTGACGGACAGCGCGCACCTGACCCCTGAGCTTGAGGTGGGGCCCTTCAAGCCGTTTTTGCAGGAGCTCTACGAGGAATCACGGCTCAAGGCGATCAATGCGGGTTACAAGGGTATCTCCGAATACAAGATCTACCTCTATGGGGTCGAGCGGGATGCAAACGGGCGCTTTGTGCTACAGGCGGGCAAGACCGACTACTTTACCGGCATCGCCCGCAAGGATCTGTTCGCGCGCTGCCTGGTGCCCTCGCGCGGCAATTTGCGCGTGCCGCTGCTCTACCTGCTCAACCATAACGCACTTGACAGCTTTGTTGCCAGCAAGAAGGCCTACGCCCTGCAGGAGAGATACAACAGCCCTGCGCTTCGCGGCGAGCCACCCACCGCGCGCCTGGCGGCGGCACTTGCCAGCGACCTGAGCCTGGAATCCGAGATCTTCGAGAAGCTGAGCTACGAGATCAACAAGCTCTATAAGACGCTCATCGCCGACAGCTGCCGCAAAGCCGCCGATGGCTCGATACGCCTGTTCGACAACGGGGCGACCTACACCGGTTGCGGCACCTTCATCCTCACCAGTGACACCGACGCGGCAGGCAACGACCGCCCCTTCCTGCTTTTGGAGAAGCGCTGGAAGGTCAGCGAGGAGAATGACAACCTGAGCTATCCTTCGGGTGCCAGTTGTGACCTCTACTCGCCGGATGATGGTATCCCACAAGATCTCGAGGAGCTCAAGGTGCTGGAGGCAAACCCCTTCAAGACCGCGGTGCGCGAACTGCGCGAGGAGCTCAATGTCATGATCGATACGCGCGACCTCGAGCTGGTGAGTTTTGGTATCGATGTCAACCGCAACCTGCAGCAGTTCAGCTTTCTGTATGAGTCGGATCAGGCGGCACGCATGATAATCGAGCGTGCGCGTTATGCCCCAACCGCCCGCGAGGGCTTCACCTTCTTCATCCCCTTTGAGCGGCAGGCCATACTCGACATCCTCAACAACTACCACATCGAGTCCGGCGCGGTCTACTCCCTCATGCGGATCATGGAGCTCAAACACCACCGCCTCTGGTGACAAAAGCCCTGACCTCTCCTTGCCAGCCTTTGTGCTGTCAATCGCGCTGCGCTGCTTGCGGTAAGGGGTACCGGGTCTATCTTCGCATCTGTTGACAGAACAGTGACAAAACTTGACAGTGACGCACTTAGATTTTATGCTGGGTAGGCATTTGGTAATCAAGGTGCACGCTGCGCAGGTTTGGGGCGCGCACCAGTGGAGGGGATCACGGTCTTCTCCCTAAACCGAAACAAGACGACGAAAGGAAGCACACAATGGCAAAGATATTAGGAATCGACCTGGGAACCACCAACTCGGCGATGGCAGTCATGGAGGGCGGCGAGCCTACCATCATTGTCAACGCTGAGGGCGATCGCACCACGCCGTCGGTTGTGGGATTCCGCAAGGACGGCGAGCGTGTCGTGGGCAAGGCCGCCAAGAACCAGGCCGTCACCAACCCCGAGAACACGGTCTCGTCCATCAAGCGCTTCGTTGGTCGTGATTATAAGGAGACCTCAACCGAGCGTGACACCGTATCCTACAAGGTAAAATCCGGCAAGGACGGGCGCGTGCAGGTCGACATAGAGGGCAAGGACTTCACACCCGAGGAAATCAGCGCGATGGTGCTGCAAAAACTCAAGACAGACGCGGAGAAGTACACCGGCTCGTCCGTCAGCCAGGCCGTTATCACGGTGCCCGCCTACTTCAACGACGCGCAGCGTCAGGCAACCAAGGATGCCGGCCGCATTGCCGGCCTTGAGGTTCTGCGCATCATCAACGAGCCCACCGCTGCCGCTTTGGCCTATGGCTTGGACAAGGTAGACAAGGACGAGAAGATACTGGTGTTCGACCTCGGTGGCGGCACCTTTGAT
>JAITTM010000117.1 GCA_031286975.1 Coriobacteriales bacterium | reverse complement strand
TTGAAGGGTATTAATTATGTTGAGTCAGTTCATATTTGAAAATTTTAAGTGCTATCGCGACGAAACAATACTTGATATGAAACCTGCCCAACTTGATGAACACACAGACTCACTTATTGTTGGAGCTGGAGATAAAAGGTTTCTCCCTGTTTCTGTTATCTATGGTCCAAATGGCGGTGGCAAGTCAACTGTGCTTCAAGCCTTCGAATATCTATGTCGAACTGTAGTATGGCCCTATTTTCTAATGAGGCTCAAGGGTGGCAGACTCCAAAGCTCAACCTGCGCACCTTATGCTTTTGATCCTATTTCTAAGGACTCTCCAACAACATTTAGTGCCTATTTTGAGGCTGATGGCTATACCTATAGGTACATACTCTCACTAAAAGATGGCGATGTTGTAGAAGAATACCTGCACAGGCGTCTGCCCGGCAGAGGTGCCGAAGCAACTCTTTTCGAGCGAGCAGGCAGCACAATAACCTTGGGTGCATCGCTAAAGAGCAAAAGAATCAGTACGGATATCGATGCGAAAATGCCTTTCTTCTCTTATCTGGCTATCAACCACAATGTCGAGTCTGTTGATGCTGCATTTGACTGGTTTATGCACTGTAGTTTCCTTGATTATTCAAGAAGTGCCATCGAATACAGATTTACAGAAATGGAGGGCAGCAAGGAAAAAGATCGCGTAATCGAACTTCTGAATAACATGGATATTGATATTTCTAACTTCAGATTCGAACGAAAGGACGAAGATAGAATAGCAGGCATTTATCTATCACATAAAATTGACGGAAAAGAATACGAGCTTGAACTGAGCGAAGAGTCAAACGGCACTCGAAAATTGCTTGGGCTAATTCCAATAATTCTAGAAACTCTGGAAGATGGCAGGGTTCTTGTGTCTGATGAACTGGACGCCAAATTGCATCCGAAGCTTTTTAAATACTTGATTTCCTTGTTTACAAACTCCTCGACTAACCCAAAAGGAGCGCAATTACTACTTACTTCCCATGACACCTCAACACTGAAAAGTAGCGTATTTAGACGTGATGAAATCTGGTTTGCCGCCAAAACTGAAGAAGGCCCGAGTGTATTGTACTCACTGGCTGACATTAAGGATATTGACAACCAGAGGATTAGAACCCAGAATGCCTACGATAAGCAGTACTTAGAAGGTCGTTATGGTGCCGATCCTTATCTAAAGCTCATGCTATCTTAGAAGGCTAAACATGAGTCATAAGCCTCGCAAACATAGCGAGATAAAAATCACGCAATCAACTGCCAAGCGTTTAGTGTCTAGCTGGGAGAGTGGGCGACAATCTATTCCTGCAAGACAGATAAACCCTGAGCGCCACTTGATAGTCACAGAAGGCGCGAGAACAGAGCCTCTTTACTTTGAGGCAATACGCAATCGTATCAACTATCAATTTCACGGCAGCTGGATATCTATTGAAATTCTTGGTGCTGGCATGAACACCGTGTCATTAATGGAGCTTGCCGTTAGTGCCACAAAGAGTAGCCTTAATGCCTACTCTCATGTTTGGCTTGTCTATGATAGGGATAGCTTCCCTGCTGATGACTTCAACGCAGTGGCTATATTTTGCAAGAATTGTTCTGATGAAGAAACCAAGTATCACGCTATTTGGTCAAATGAGTCCTATGAGCTTTGGTACCTTCTCCATTTCCAGTTTCTCCAATCCGCATTGCATCGAGACATGTACACAGAGAAACTGACGAGTCATCTGCTTGCACAAAATGATGGGCAATACACAAAAAGCAGAACTGATATGTTCCAGATCTTGGAGTCGCGAATCGATATGGCTATTGACCATGCCAAGAAACTGGAGGCAATCAATGGGGGCAAAACCCCGAATGACTCAAATCCTGGCACCATGATGCATAAACTAATGTTGCACTTAAAGCCATATCTCAACACGAAGATATGACCGACAATCACTGCGCGGTGCTCGCTGGACGGGTATCGCACCTGAAAACTATCACGATTCTGGGCTGGCCCAACAAAATGAGATAGAGTGCAGGGTTTTAGGGGATTTCAGGGGTTGCTACCTCCAGTCAGTCCCAGTTACTGCCCTTCAAGCAGGGTGAGGGGGAGGCCCTGCGTGTAGGTCACGGCGTTGTTGGCGCCATATAAGACGACGGAGAAGCCCCAGTCTGCCGCAAGCTCGAGGCCCTCCTCTGTGCTCAGGATGAACAGTGCCGTGGACAGCACCTCGGCACGGGTGGCGTCGTTGCCCACGATGGTCACCGATGTGAGCTTGAGCTCCGTCGGCCAGCCGGTGCGTGGGTCGAGGATGTGATGGTAGCGCACGCCGTCGAGGTCGAAGCCGCGCTCGTAGGCACCGCTGGTCACCACACAGCCGTCCTCGCTTGCCACCACGGCGAAGATGCCCTCGCGAAGCTCGCTTTTGGGGTGATGCAGGCCGATGTTCCACGGCTTGCCATCAGCGCGCCGCCCTATGCTCACCACCGTGCCACCAAAGTTGAGCAGGGCACTGGTGACTCCCCTGCCACGCAGATAGGCGGCTATCTGATCGACGATGTAACCCTTGGCGATACCGCCCAGATCGATGCGCACCCCCGCGGGCAATCGCACGGTGCTTTGCTCCAGGTCAAGCTCAAGAGCACTCAGGTCACTGAGCGCGAGAGCCGCCTCAAGCTCGGCGGCGGCGGGTATATGCGGGTTGGAGCCCATGACATCCCAGAGATCGACCGCCGCAGCCACCGCGATGTTAAAGGCGCCATACGTAGCCCGGTAGCCCTCGAATGCCACCTGCAGATTGCGCAGGGTGTGCTCACTCACAGCGACCGCCTGCCCCTGAGCATGATTGATGCGCCAGACGTCACTGCCCTCAACCGTCTTGCTCAGCAGATCATTGAAGGTGGAGCAGAGCGCCAGGGCATCATCAAGGATGCCCTTATCCACAGAGGCAGAGATGGTGCAGACCGTGTCGAAGTAATAGCCGGTGACGGTTTGGGGTTCAGTCTGCTGCGAGATGGCGGGCATCTGTATGAACTTAACGAATCACTTTAGTCGGCATTTTTCTGGCCCACCAGCTTGATGAGGTTGCCCAGCTCGTGCTCGAAGTCGACGCCGAATTTGGGGTCGGTTGCCGCCTCGCGCGTGCGCCTGATGGCACCCACGGTAAAGTCGACCGCCACCTGAATGGCCTGCGCGAGCGTTTTGTTGTTGAGAAGGGCGGCGAGCAGGGCGCTCGAATAGATGTCGCCGGTGCCGTGATAGTAACCCTCGACCTTCTCACTGAAGGCATAGTCAAAGCGGTCGAGCTCCCTGTCGTAGGCAGCGGCTCCCAGCTTGCCCGCCTCAAACGAGATGCCCGTAAGCACCACGTAGCGGGGGCCAAGCTCGGCCAACTCGCGCAGGAGTTGCTCAATGTAGGCCTGATTGTACTCGTCGCCCGGATAGGGCTTCTCAAGCATGAGGGTTGCCTCGGTGATGTTGGGGGCGATGATGTTGGCATGCGTGCAAAGGTCGCGCATGCCTAAGGCGAACTCGGTGTCAAAGGCGGGGTACAGCTTGCCTTGGTCGGCCATGGCAGGATCGACAAGGATCACCGTATCCTGCTGGCGGAACTCCGCAAAGAACCTCTGCACCAACGCGAGCTGCTCTTCGCTGCCCAGATAACCGGTGTAAATCGCGTCAACGGCAATGTCGAGGGTCTTCCAGTGCGCAGCAATGGGCTCGACGTCCTCCGTCAGATCGCGGAAGGTGTAGCCGCTAAAGCCCCCCGTGTGGGTCGAGAGGATGGCGGTGGGCAGAATCGAGGTCTCGATACCGGCCGCAGAGAGTATGGGCAGCGCAACGGTAAGCGAGCACTTGCCGATGCAGGAGATGTCCTGAATGGTGATAACGCGTTTTTGACGGGGCATACGAACTCCTATCGTTGGGATATGGACAAACCGATAAGCGTGCCCATGTTACTGACTACCTTGCAGCGCGTCAACCTCCTGCTGGGTGAGGTGACGCCACTCTCCTTCTGGCAAATCGCCCAGCACAAGCGAGCCAAAGGCCTCACGCTTGAGCGTCAGCACGGGGTGCCCCACGTGCGCAAACATACGCTTGACCTGGCGCTTGCGCCCCTCGGTGATGCTGCACTCCACCGTGGTCTGGCTGCTCTCGCCGTTGCCCGCGGCAAGCTGCAACTGCTCGCGCGCGCTCAGCCGCTTGCTCTCGATGGCCCCAATCTCGATCTTGGCTGGCCGTGTGGCACCATCGCTCAGCAGCACGCCGTTGCGCAGGAGCTCCGCATCGCGCTCGGTAAAAACGCCGTCAACCACGGCAATGTAGCGCTTCTCCACATGATGTTTGGGATGCAGCAGGACGTGCGCTAGCTCCCCGTCGGTCATAAAGAGGAGTAGACCGGTGGTGTCGTAATCCAGGCGTCCCACCGGAAAGAGCCCCGGATGCCGCTCGTGCGGCACCAGCTCGCGCACCGTGGGGCGACCCTGCGGGTCGTCCATCGTGGTGAGGTAGCCGGCAGGTTTGTGCAGCATGAGATAGGTGTTGTGCTCGCTGAGCGCCAAGGGCACGCCGTCGATGGCGACCACGTCGACCAGCGGATCGACCTTGGTGCCCAGCTCGGTGACCACTACGCCGTTAACGGTGACGCGGCCCGCCGTCATGAGGTTCTCGGAGCCCCGCCGCGATGCCGCCCCCGCACGGGCAAGGAACTTCTGGAGGCGCAGAGGGTAGGCTTCAGTCGATGAGTTCAAGTTCCTCGGGCTCCATCGTCTCTTGCTCTTTAGCGTCTTCGGGCACCCAGTCGTCCTTGGCGGCTTTATCAGCCGCGGGCGCGCTTGCGGGGGTGTCGAGGTTTGTCTCCTCTGAGCTTCCGCGTGCGGAGAGGCCATTGCGGATGTATTGCTTGCTGCGCTCGTCAGGGGCAAAATCCTCCAGAAGCGGGAGTTCTTTGAGGCTCTTGAGTCCAAACTTCTCCAAGAAGGTACGGGTCGTGCCGTAGAGAATGGCGTTGCCAGGCCCGGGGTCGCGACCCATCTCGCGCACCAGACCCTTCTCCATGAGCGAAGCGATGACTCCGTCGCTGTTGACGCCGCGGATACCGTTAACACCCGCACGCGTGCAGGGCTGGTGGTAGGCGACGACCGCCAGAGCCTCAAGGGCGGCCTGGCTCAGGCTGCGCGTGTCCCAGCTGAGCACGTACTGCTCGATGACCTCGTGAAAGGCGGGATGGCTGTAGAGACGCCAGCCACCAGCGACCTCGCGCAGCTGGATGCCGCGCTCTTGCTCCTCGTATTCGTTGGCGAGCGTCTGGAGCACCGCGTCGATGCTCGAGGGGTTCTTGTCCAGCAGTTTTGCCAGAGTCGCGGCGCTCACCGGCTCGTCCGAGACAAAGAGCAGCGCCTCGACGGCACTTTGCAAAGGGGCGCCCTCAAGCTCGATAGCGGTGGTTTCCTGGGCAAACAGCTCAGCTGTCGGCACGAGGTCAACCAGGGATCCCTCAATCGCCGCGCTGATCTGGGAGCTCTGTTCTGGGGCGTTTGCAGTAGCATCACTCATGGTCTTCTCCGTCTGGTTGTAACGACTCGATAAATTGGTCGACCGCGTCTTTGGGCGTTGCGTCTATCGCGGGCGCCCATTCCTCGGGGTTCTTGTAGCGTATCTCGATCTCGCCGTATTGCTCGCCCTGCTCGATCTCTATCATGCCGCGGTGGTAAAGCTCGAGCAGCGCCAAAAAACCCACCACCAAAAACGTCGGATCCGTGGTGCCGTCCATCAGCTTGCTAAAGGTGAGCTGCCTCTTTTTTGAAAGCCGCCGGATAATCGACTCGATGTGCAACTCCACGGGTATGGGCTTGGCGGCGATATGCTCAGCCTCAAGCAAGAACACCTCGCGCCGCGCGGCGATGTCAGCACAGATGACCGCCAGCGCGTGCAGGGTCACGCCCTCAAGATAATCGGGGAGAAGCCCGAGAAAGCTCTGCTCGAGACCCGCCTGGCGCGCATGCATGCGACTCTCCGCCTCCAGGCGCGAACCCAGGGCGGCGGCGGCGTTTTTGAACTGCTTGTAGGCGATGAGGCGGGCGATGAGTATCTCGCGTGCCTCCGAGGGTGAGATGTCGTCGAGCTCATCACCAAAGGTCGCGGCCTCCTCGGGCAAGAGCGAGACGGCCTTGAGGTGGAGCAGCGTTGCCGCAACCTCCAAAAAGTCGCTGGCGACGTCCATGTCAAGCTCGCGGATGGTCTCGATGTAGGCGAGGTACTGGTCGGCCACCTCGGTGATGGAGATGGCACCGATGTCGAGCCGCTGCTCGCGTACAAGATCAAGCAGGAGCTGGAAGGGCCCCTCAAAGGATTCTATCTTGACCCGATATGCCATTATGCGAAGTAGTCGATCTTCATGGCGGCCCTGACCTCTTCAAGCGTGCGAGCGCCCACCTCGTTGGCGCGCTCGGTGCCCTTGCGCAGTATCTCATACACGGATGCGGGGTCTTTGGCATATTCGGAGCGGCGCGCGCGGATGGGGGCCAGGGTTTCCTCCAAGACCTCGAAGAGGTAGTTCTTAACGGCCACATCGCCCAGACCACCGCGTTGGTAATGCTCCTTGAGCTCGGCAACCCTGGTTTTATCCGCAGCAAAGACATCGAGGTAGGTGAACACGGTGTTGCCCTCTATCTTGCCGGGGTCGTCCACGCGCAGGTGGCCGGGATCGGTGTACATCTGGCGCACCTTGGCGCGCAGGGTGTCGCTGCTGTCGGCCAGGTAGATGCCGTTGCCCAGCGACTTGCTCATCTTGGTGTCGTTGCCGGTGATACCGGGCAGGCGCCGCGCGTTGGTCTCAGTGGGAATCAGCGCGTCGGGCTCGACCAGCACGTCGCCGTAGACAGAATTGAAGCTGCGCACGATCTCGCGCGTCTGCTCGATCATGGGGAGCTGATCCTCGCCCACCGGCACCACGTTTGCCTTGCAGAAGGTGATGTCGGCGGCCTGGCTCACGGGATACGCAAGAAAACCAGCCGTGACATTGGCGCCAAAGCCCTTCTCCTTGATCTCGTTTTTAACCGTAGGGTTGCGCTGGAGACGTGCTACTGTCACCAGGTTGAGGTAGTACACCGTGAGCTCGGCGAGCACGGGCATCAGCGACTGGATGGTGAGGGTTGTGCGCGCGGGGTCAAGACCCACCGCCAGGTAGTCCAAGGCGACCTCGAGCACGTTGTCGCGCACCTTTTGGGGGTCTTTGAAGTTGTCGGTGAGCGCCTGGATATCGGCAATCATCACAAAGCTGTCGTACTCGCCGGATTCTTGCAATTCGACGCGATTCTTGAGCGATCCCACATAGTGACCAAGATGCAGTTGCCCCGAGGGGCGATCACCGGTGAGGAGTACTTTTTTCATCTGCCCTCTTCTCGTTTTGAAGTCCGTCTATTTTAGCAGAAGAGTTGCAGGTAGTTACAGAAAGCTCTCAGAAGAGGTACGGGAAGAGCAGGTTGGCGAGATTACCAGCTGTAGCGTTGAGGTAGATGCCGATAGGATTGACATTGAGCACGTAGGGCACCACGATGAGCAGCACCATGAGCACAGGCAGCGCGTAGCGTTGCACCTGGTAGTACTGCCTGAGTGCCTTATCCGACAAAAAGAGCGCGATGATGCTCGAGCCGTCGAGTGGTGGGATGGGAATCAGATTGAAGAACATCAAGAAGAAATTGACCATCGTGAACATATAGCAGATATTGATGATCCAGAAAAAGATATCGGGAGCCAGGCCATACGCCTGCAAGGCAACAAAGCTCACCACCGCGCCCAGAACTCCTAAAGCGAGGTTGGCGGCCGGCCCAGCAAGCCCCGTGAGCAGCTCACCTTTGCGGATGTCTTTGAAGTAGCCAGGGTTATAGGGCACGGGTTTGGCGTAGCCAAAGACCGGACCTCCGCCTATCGCCAACACCAGTGGCAGGATAACCGTGCCAAAGGGATCGACATGCCTGATGGGGTTAAGCGAGAGCCTGCCCTGCGACTTGGCCGTAGGATCACCCAGCTTGTAGGCCACAAAACCGTGCGCGACCTCATGGAAAATAATGGCCGGGACAAAGCAGAGGATGCTGATGATGCTGTATATCAGTTGCGGGTCTATGCCGGTGCTCAAAGATGCTCCTTATAGTCTGTGGAGTAAGCTGTAGAGCAGAAAGCTTAGCACACCTTGCCCCCGCTCGGTGCCGATTCAGGGTTTCGGCACCGATGTGTCACTTCGGGGCGGGGCGCTATCGGTCTGAGAAACAAGGTAAACATCATCAATCCCCTTGAGTATCAAGCCGCTGATGGCAAGACTTGTCTTGAAGTAAACCTGATTGTGGAGTCTCTGCGTAATAAGGATTTCAAAGACACCCTTTGCGAGGCAGACTGTCCCCTGAAGATGGAGCTGTAGGTCACTCCTGCGTGGCGAGCTCTGCCTCGATGCGGGTGGTGAGGTCGAACCACTCCTCTTCCATCCTGGGGATGCGCTTGCGGAGGGTCTGATACTCGACCAACGTCTTGTCAAAAGCCTCTTTGTTGTTGTAGAGCTCCTCGTCAGCCATGAGTTTGACCAGCTCGTCGTGGCGCGCGGTGTCGCGGTCGAGTTCGACCTCAAGCTCCTTGAGGCGCTTGCGGTCATGGTTGAGCACCCGGTACACACGGTTGCGCGCCTCGGCCTCTGCCCGCTTCTGCTCCTTGGTCTTTGGCCCGGATGTTTGCGGAGAAGGACTTGCTGGCTGCGCACTCTCACTCGTTTGGCGAGCACGATTCGTCCCGCTCGCCCCTGCTTGCGCCGCCGCGCTGGGGCGCTCCCCTGCCGAGTTCGACCTACGGACACTCGACTGCTGTGACGGTCTGCGTTCGTCTGTTGTGTGGGGATCCTCCCCGGGCTTCTCCCCTGCTCCTTCGGTCTTACTGAGGTAGTAATCGTAGTCGCCGTCAAAGCTGGTGATGGTGCCGTCTTTGACCTCGACGATGCGGGTCGCGACCTTGCGAATGAGGTGGCGGTCGTGGGTGATAAGCACCAGCGTGCCGTCAAAGTGCTTGAGCGCTTCTTCCAGGATGTCGGCACTGGCGATGTCCAGGTGGTTGGTGGGCTCGTCCAGGCAGAGCAGCGGCGTGGGTTGCACCAGCATCTTTGCCAGCGCCAGGCGGCTCTTCTCGCCGCCGCTGAGCACACTCACCTTCTTGTCCACGTCCTCCCCCACAAAGAGAAAAGCACCCAGCAGCGTGCGCACCTCAGCTATGGTCCAGCCGGGCGCCACGCGGTCGAGCTCCGCAAACACGGTGTTGCTGAGGTTGAGCGCCTCGAGTTGGTGCTGCGCGTAGTAACTCACGCTCACGTTGACACCCAGGTTGCGCGCACCGCGGTCGGGCTCCAGCACGCCGGCAATCATCTTGAGCAGGGTGGATTTGCCGGCTCCGTTGGGCCCCACCAACGCTATCTTGTCGCCACGATAGAGCGTGAGGTCAACGCCGTCATAGACCACGTTGCTGTCGTAGGCCTTGCGGATGTCCATAAGCTCCAGCACGCGATCGCCCGTGCGAGGTGGTTGCTTGAAGCGAAACTTCACCTTCTTGTTCTGCTCGGGGATGACAATGCGCTCGATCTTCTCCAGCTTGCGCACTCTGTCCTGCACCTGCTTGGCCTTGCTCGCCTTATAGCGAAACCGCTCCACAAAGGCCTCCATGTGGGCGATTTCTGCTTGCTGCGCCTCCCAGGCCTCCTTGAGCCGCAGCAGATTCTCGGCGCGCTGCCGCTGGTAATCGCTGTAGCCGCCGCGGTACTGCGTGAGCATGCCGCGGTCGATGTCGATCACGTGGTCAACCATGCCGTCCATGAAGGCGCGGTCGTGGCTGACCACCACCACGGCTCCCTCGTAGCCGCGCAAAAAGCTCTCCAACCAACGCACGCTTTCGAGGTCAAGGTGGTTGGTAGGTTCGTCCAGAAGCAGAAGGTCGGGCGCCCGGAGCAGCAGCTTGGCCAGCGCGATGCGCATCTGCCAACCACCGCTGAACTCCTGGGTGCTGCGCGCGAGGTCGGGCTCCTTGAAGCCCAGGCCAAAGAGCACGCTGCGCGCCAGGGGCTCGATGGTATAGCCGCCGCCGTGGGCGAACATGTCGGTCACGCGCCCGTACTCGGCCAGAAGTTTCTCCTGCGTCTCGCTGTCGTCGTTTGACGCGGCGATCTGCTGCTCGAGGTGCGTGATGCGCTTTTGCATATCCAGCAGATCTGCGGCGGAGTCAAGCACGGCATCGAGCACGGGCTTATCGTCCATCTCGATGGATTCCTGCTCCAGATAGCCTATCTGCGCGCCCTTGGCAAAGGTGACGGTTCCGCTATCAGCGCCGTCCGTACCCGCGATGATGTTCATGAGCGTGGTCTTGCCTGCGCCGTTAGGCCCCACCAGGGCATAGCGGTCGCGCTCGTTGATGCGAAACGTCGCCTCCTTGAACAGGACGCGCGAACCATAGGATTTGCTGAGCTTATCGACGTTAAGGATCATGCGGCTATTATACCGTTATAAATCGTCGCATGGCGTGCTCATTTGGATTGTGCGCCCTCTCGGGGTGGAGTGGCTCACATAAATGCTATAGAGAGATATATCTATACCAAGCCGAAAGTGGATGGCGTAATGAGTATATTATTACAAACAGTGAGTAGTTCCGGAATATCACTTTGAGTTGCATCCCAGACAAAATGTGAATCGAACCCGCCATAAGGGTGCGCTATTTGATTTCGCATCTTTGCGGCAGCAGCCCAATTATAGTTTTGATTCAGCACGGTTAACTCGTCTGCAAATTTTGCAATGATTTCACATATTCACAGAGTTGGCATTGTTAACAAATCTTGGTATTCGGTAGAAATTGGATAGTTTTCGGCGGTGACTCCGTGAGTTTTAATGCGGCTTAGGATCATTTGACAGTTATCACGTATTTCCTGAACATAGAATAGGCTAAATGGGGTTTAACTGCCCATATATTAACACCGCCTCACGATTAAACTCTTGCCTGATAGGCGGGTAGAGTTGTTCCTTGCCAAAGATTAAATCTACTGGCAACCCTAAACGCGAATGAAGGCTCCCCGCAGCAAGCTGCGGGGAGCCTTCATTATTCGCCATAGCATATTTTGCTAGTAATCGGAACTTACCTTGGCTTTTTGTGGAATGCGCCCCAATAGAATATGCCGACAAAGACTATGCCGCCGACCATGTTGCCAATAGTTACCACACCGAGGTTATAGACTATGCCACCCAGGTCGATGGCCGCTAAGCCGCCGCCAACGAGATTGTAGACGTAGCCGAGTGGCAAGAAGAACATGTTAGCAACGCTATGCTCGCCGCCGCAGGCAACAAAGGCGGTAATAGGAAAGAGCACCGCAAAGAACTTGTCAACAAACGTGCGCCCAGCAAAAGACATCCAGACTGCCAGACAAACCAACATGTTACAAAGCAGAGCCTTAAAGAACAAAGTCAGCGGCGGAATAGCAACCTTTGCGGCTGCCAGATTAGCATAGGTAGTAGCAATGGCTCCACCGTTCATATCGCCAAAACCTGAGAAGTAGACGATGGCAACAGCGATCAAAGACCCAATAAGATTGGTGACCCAGATTAAAATCAGGTTCTTGCTATAGGCACCCCAAGTGACCTTTTTGCTCAAGGTAGCGACTATAATCAGGTTATTGCCTGTAAACAGCTCGGCGCCAGAAAGCAGTACCAATACAAGGCCGATACAAAAGACGAGACCGCCTATTATTCGCGTGACGAAAAAGGGTATGTCGGGCGTTGAGAGCACCAGACCCAACATCATGCCACCCATGCCAATGAACAAGCCAGCCAAGATGCCAAGCAAAATCGAGCGCACTAGCGGCATATTAGCCTTGTTAAGACCAATGGTCTCCAGTTTTGCTTCAGTCTCGGCTGGTGTTAGAACGTCTGGCTTTACTGCTCCTACTTGTGAGTCTTCCATTTTCTATATCCTCCTTAG
>JAITTM010000093.1 GCA_031286975.1 Coriobacteriales bacterium | reverse complement strand
TACCACGGCACCTTTGAAGACCTCGGAAGCACCGGGAACCTGCGTGAGCACGGCGGCGATCAGGCCACCCGTACAGGACTCCGCCGCGCCTATCTGTAGACCGGTAGCGGCGGCTCTTGCAATCACCTGCTGAGCAAGCCACAGTGAGCTCTCAGCGCTGGGCGGCGCGACAGGGAGCATCATTGGTCATCCCTGGGCTTCTCGCCGGTGCCTTTAAGGGGCAGGCCGAGGATGGCACTCGATTTGATGAAGTAATCCGCCAGCGAAAGCAGCGTGAGTGCCAGCGCCAGTATCATGACCAACCATGCGATGACCTGCACGAACTGCACGAAGGTGCCGCCCAGAAACCAGATTGCCTGGCTGTCCTTGACGATGAAGAGGATCACGGCGATGATCTGAAAGACCGTCTTGACCTTGCCAAACCAGCTCGCGGCGATCACTACGCCCTCGGCGGAGGCGACCATGCGCAGGCCGGAGACCAAGAACTCGCGCGCGATGATGACCAGCGCAATCCAGGCAGGCAACTCCCCCAACTCGATGAGGGCCAAAAGCGCCGCCGTCACCAGTATCTTATCGGCCAAAGGGTCGAGGAACTTGCCCAGCGTGGTGACCTCGTTGCGCGAACGCGCCAAGTAGCCGTCCACGCCGTCAGTCAGCGCAAGGAGTGCGAATACAGCCGCGGCGATCCAGGGTTTTATCCAGTAGGCCATGGCAGCATCGGGCGCCCAGGTGGGCCAGGGAGCCAGAAGCAGGAACACGAAGACGGGTATCAAGACTATGCGCGACATCGTCACGATATTGGCAGCGGTGAATATGTCCTTATACGGCTCTCGTTTTGCCACGAAGCGTCACACGCCCTCTCCGTCTAACTCATAACAAATGGCATCGACCATCCTAACAGATACTATCTGCCCCGGTACACCCTCGGTGAGGTGCACCATGCCATCCACCTCGGGAGCCTGCCCTTTGGTGCGACCAAGGAGTGCGCGTGTGTCGCCCTCTGCCGCGGCATCCTCGTCCTGCTCGCAGATCAACACCTCGCAGGTTGACCCCACACGCTGGGCAGTGCGCGCAAAGCCGATTGTGTCAGCCAGATCGCGCAGGCGCTGGGCTCGGGCCTTGCGCGTACGCAGCGGCACCTGATCAGTGCGCCGCCCGGCCACCGTGCCCTCCTCCTGCGAGTAGATGAACACGCCCACGTAGTCGAACTCCGCAGCCGCAATAAAGCGCTCGAGCTCCCGGGCATCAGCACGCGTCTCACCGGGAAAACCCGCGATGACCGTGGTGCGCAAGGTAACAGCGGGAAGCATGCTGCGTATGCGGCTCAAAAGCTCAAGGTACTCCTGCCCGCTGCCCCTGCGGTTCATCGCTTTGAGCACGGTCGCGCTGGCATGTTGCAGGGGTATATCAAGGTAGTGGCAGATGTTGTCATGCGCTGCCATCACCTCCAGCAGCTCAGTGGTGAGCCCCTCAGGCTGCAGGTACATGACGCGCAGCCAGGTGGCAGGAAAGCTCGTAGCGAGAAGATCGAGCAACTGGGCGAGGTTTTGACCCGGCTCCTTGGCGTCCGCGCCCCAGATGCCGGTGTCTTGACCGATGAGAATGATCTCGCGCACGCCAGCGGCGACCAACTGAGCGACCTCGGCCACGATCTCGCTGCCGGGCGTGCTTTTATAGCGCCCACGAATGGAGGGAATCGTGCAAAACGAACAGTAGCGGTCGCAGCCGTCGGAAATCTTGACGTAGGCCCAGGGCTTGTCCACGATGCGGGTGGGCACGGACGTGGGAGAAGGCTCAAGCGCGGACACGGCTGCGGGAGAAGGTGCATGTAGAGGCGCGGGCGAAGGAGAAAGCTCGGGTTTCTCCCCTTTAGCTGCAAGCAGGTGCTCCAGCACATCAACGATATGCTCTTCGTCCTCGACGCTCACAAAGGCCGCGACTTCAGGGAGCTCGGTTCCAAGGGTTTTGCCGTAGCGGGCGGGCAGGCAACCGGCTACCACCAGTTTGGCGGTGCCCTGGGTGAAATTGCGCCCCTCTAAGACCTCGAAGATGACACCGAGCGCCTCCTCGGTCGCCTCGGTGATGAACGAGCAGGTGTTGACCACCACGATGTCTGCCAGCTCGGGATGGGCGACCTCGACAAAAGCCGATGCGTGCACCAGGGCACGCATCTTGTTGGTATCGACCTCATTCTTGGCGCATCCCAGTGTAATGAATGCCACAGTGGTAGCTGCGTCAGCCACAAAAAACTCCAATCCCAGCCAGGAGGCTTTCTCCTAAGGAACCACTGATTAACTGCTTGTATACCAGATGGTATGCAATGAGTTAATCAGTGGTCTAGCGGTAGTTATTGAATTGCAGGGGCAGGCCGTAGTCCTGCTCCTTCAAGAAGGCGATGACCTCTTGCAGGGCATCACGTGACGCGGAGAAGACCCGGAGCTTCTCCCCTTCTATCTGCACCTTGACCTTGAATTTCTCGGCCTTGATGTCTTTGTTGATCTTGCTGGCGGTCTCTTTTTCGATGCCCTCGATAATCTGACCCGTAGAGCGCACCATCATGCCACTGGCGGCCTGGGGATCGCTCCACTTGAGGCTTTTTAGGTCGATCTTGCGATGGACCAGTTTGGTGTTGAGCACATCGCGCACCTGGGATGCCACGAATTCACTGGGAGCGGTGAGGGTGAAGTTCTTTGCGGACTTATCAAAATCGAGGGTCGCCTTGCTGTCCTTGAGGTCGTAGCGCTGCACGAGTTCTTTGCGCGTCTGCTGGTAGGCGTTATCGACCTCCTGCAAATCGACCTCGGATACCACATCAAAACTGCTGTCCTTTGCCATGATCGCCTTTCTCTCTATTCGTCTGTGCCTGAGCTGCCCCCATCGGAGGTTTCTGGATCCTGCGTGGTGGGTCGGGTCTCGACCTGGAGCTCGAGTATCCCTATGCCCATCTGTTCATCATTGGGCACTGCTATCTCAACACCGTTGCGTAATACCCTCACGTCCTCGAGCGGATTGACGGCTATCATTGTGCCTTGGGTCACCGTCCAGGTTCTTTGCCAGGGGCCATTTTGCGTATCGGAGAACTCAACAACACCATCGACCGTCACTTCCAACCAGGGAGAACTGCCCTCGGGCACCTCGACCACCAGGGTGAAGGGGCCGTATCTCGCATCATCTTCAGGCGGCGCCGCGGCATCATCGGCATCCTGCCCCACACCAACAACCTGGTCCACATCGGGGTCGACCTGCTCCACAGGGCTGCTCACTCCGGTAACAGGCAGCACGTCGCTCTCACTGGCCTGTTTGCAGCTGTTGGCCAGAACTGCCCATCCAATGAGCAGGACAGCCAAGACGACGACAAGCACGAAAAGCAGCACGAGCGGATGCCTGAAGATCGGCCCCAGCAGGCGTGAGAGAAACGAGCCGCTCTTCTGAGCCGAGCGCGTCGTCTGCGCACCATCGTAGGATTGCCTGCGAGCTGATGCGTTGGCGGTGCGCTGCACCGAGGGCGAGCGGGAGTCGTAACCGCGGTTGAGCTGTGCGGCAGAATCGCTGCTCCACATGGAGCGGGAGCCCTGGGCGCGATGCCGCGTCACCGTCTCGCGCGGTTGCGAGCCCGTCAGGGGGCGGATCGAAGCGACCTGTTGCACGTCGTCAACGCTCCGCTCGCGCGAGAGCGAGGGGTACTCGAACTCATGCCCCTGGCTGTTCTCGAAATCGCGGTATTCCAGCAAGAACTCCTCGGTCACCTCGACCGGATCAAGCCCCAAGAAGCGCGCGTACGAACTCACCATGTTGCGCGCATGCCCCTTGAGCGGCATATGTTGGAAGTCGCCCGTCTCAAAGGAGATAAGGATGGCAGGACGTATTCGCAAAGAACTGGAGACCTGCTCAATGCTCAGGCCCCGCCTCCGTCGTCCATTGGCAAGCCGTTCGCTGAACGTATGCTCCGCCATTACCTCTCCTTACAGAAATGTGCTGCACCCATGATACCGCAGATAGATGACGCGGAAGGGTGGCAGGCAAAAAATGTGACCGGCCCAGCTCTCTCTATAAGCACCCTTGCACGCGAAGTCACACAGAGGATTGCGCACGCGGTTGCGCGCCCGTTACCAGGAGTCATCGCTACCGTCGCTTCGCTCGAATGCCTTGAGTGACTCGAGCTCCAGGGTGTCGACCAGAACCTCGCGGGGCTTGCTGCCATTAGCGGGGCCGACGACGCCCTTGTTCTCAAGCATGTCCATGATGCGTCCGGCGCGCGCGTAGCCCACCTTGAGACGCCGTTGCAGGGTCGAGGTCGAGCCAAAACCGCTCGATGCCACGATGTCGGCGGCCTCCCAGAGCAGCGGGTCGTCGGCACTCTCGCCGAGGCTGTCAGCTCCCGAGGAGCCCGTCATGCTCCCCGCCATCTTGGTGCTCAGGATGTCCTCGTGGTAGTCGGGCTCGCCCTGGCTCCGCAAGAACTCGACGACGGTCTGCGTCTCGCCCTCCGTCACAAAGCAGCCCTGGATGCGCACCGGCTTGCCAAATTCAGGTTTGGAGAAGAGCAGGTCGCCTAGACCGATGAGATTCTCGGCACCCGATGAGTCGAGGATGACGCGCGAGTCGATGCCCGTTGCCACATTGAAGGCGATGCGGTTGGTGATGTTGGCCTTGATAAGACCGGTGATGACGTTGCTTGAGGGGCGTTGCGTCGCCACGATGAGGTGGATACCGGCAGCACGCCCGAGTTGCGCGATGCGCACGATGGAGCCCTCGACCTCCTTGCCCACCGTCATCATCAGATCAGCCAGCTCGTCTATCACTATGACGATGTAGGGCATTATCTCGGGGAGCTCGTCGGGGGCGGGAGCGGGGGTCAGGCGCTTGGTGGGTGGCGCATCGTCCGCGGTCTCCGCGGCCTCCGCGGCCTCGGTCGCCGCTGGGGCCTGGGCGAGGCGCTTTGCCGCTTGCAGCTCGAACTTCTCCCCTGCCTCATGGGCCTTTACGTTGTGTTGACCGATGTTGCGCACGCCCTCCTTCTCAAAGACCTTGAGGCGGCGCTCCATCTCGATGACGCCCCAGGCCAAGGCGCTGGCGGCCTTTTGCGGGTCGGTCACCACCGGCACATAGAGGTGCGGGATGCCGTTATAGAGGCTGAGCTCGACGCGTTTGGGGTCGATGAACACCATGCGCACCTCTTGCGGCGTTGCCTGCATGAGCATGCTCATGATCATCGCGTTGATGGCGACCGACTTGCCCGAGCCAGTGGTGCCGCCGATGAGCAG
>JAITTM010000082.1 GCA_031286975.1 Coriobacteriales bacterium | reverse complement strand
CAACATCGAGTTCTTTTTGTGGGCGCAACGCGCAGGAATTCCTGCTACCATTGATGTAGAAACGGTTGTGCGGGCTGCACATGCCGCGCTGGATTAAGGAAGCATCATGAAGGTACTGTTGGTTGCCAATAGCACGAATATCGCAGCGATTGACGCGGTGCATACCGTCGAAGCCTGGTTGGAGCGACATGGCATCAGCACGGTTTTTGCCAGCGGTGACGACGTGGTGCGCGGTACGCCTGCGTTCGAGCAGTTTGCAAAACGCATCGGCGACTTCGACTTTGTGTGCTCCTTTGGTGGCGACGGCACCACGCTGCGTGCTGCGCACGTCATCGGTGGCACGGGTGTGCCGCTTTTGGGTTTCAACTTTGGCAAACTTGGCTTTTTGGCGGGGGCCACCGCTGAAGGCCTGATCCCGGCAATAGAGGCTCTGCTGGCCGGCGAGGTGGTGCAGGAGCGCCGCAGTATCCTGCACGCGCGCATCGCCTACTCAAACGGCCTGGTCGACGAGCAGATCGCCCTCAACGAGCTGATGCTGAGCCGCAAGAATATCGGTCGCGTGATCGATGTGTCGTTGTTCATCAACGGCTCGCTTGTCTCTACCATCCGGGGTGACGGCATGCTGGTTGCCACGGCAACCGGCTCGACCGCCTACGCGCTCAGCGCGGGCGGCCCGCTGCTCTCGCCTGAGTTGCGCGGTCTTGTGGTGGTGCCCCTGTCGCCGCATCGCCTAGACTCACGCGCCATTGTCACCGCCGCCTCCGATGTGGTAGAGCTGCGCCCCCTTGAGCGCGAGCACCAGAAGGTCGCTTTCTTCTTTGACGGAGAGACGGTGGCGAGTCCTGATGCGGCAGCCGAGGTCGAGAGCATCCAACTGAGCCGCCACCCCGACGACCTCATCACCTTGCGCTATAACACGCCCGACTACTACACGGCAATCAGCCACGCGTTCTTTGGAAGCGACTATGCTCGATGAGCTGCGCGTACGCGACATAGCCCTCATCGAGGATGCCTCACTTGAGTTCAGCCCTGGCTTCACGGTACTGACTGGCGAGACAGGCGCGGGCAAAACCGCGTTGTTAGCCGCCGTCAAACTGTTAGTAGGCGAGCGCGGCGACAGCAGCATGGTGCGCGACGGTGCCAAAGAAGCCCGCGTAGAAGCACGCTTCACAGTAGCGGCTGAGCCAACAGCGGCAAAACCAGCAGCGGCAAAACCAGCAGCGGCAAAACCGTCTCCCTGCCCCGAGCGCATCGCATCGCGGCGTTTGGGGGCTGATGGGCGCTCGAAGTGCACGCTCGACGACCAGATGGTCACGGTGGGTGCTCTGGCCGAGCATATCGGGCCTCTCATCGACCTGCATGGGCAGCACGAGCATCAGGCCTTGCTCAAGCCGGCGGCACAGCTTGCCTGTCTTGATCGATTTGCTGGCGCAGAAGTGCGCGACGCCCTGGCGGTCTATCAGGAGGCTTTTGGCGTACATGCCGCCGCCTGCGAGCAGGTCGAGCAGCTGGCGGCGGCGGCCCAGACCTCCGCGTTTGCCATCGAGCAGGCGCAGTTCACCCTGCGTGAGATCACCCAGACCGACCCGCAACCCGGCGAATACGAACAACTCGAAGAGCAACTCCCGCGTCTGCGCAACGGAGAAGACCTGGCGCAGGCCTCCAATGCCGCGCTCAAGGCTCTGCGCTCCGAGGGCGGCGCGTTGGAGGCTCTGGGCGCTGCCCAGCACGAGCTGGCGCGCTTTGCTGGTATCGATGCCCGCCTCGACGCGCTGGCAGCCCAGCTTGAGTCGCTCAGCATCGGCGCTGAGGATCTTGCGGCGGAGTTCCGTGACTACCGCGACAGTGTTGAATTCGACCCTCAGGCCTTGGAGCAGACCCTTGACCGCCTGGGGCAGCTCGAGGGCCTGCGCAAGCGCTTTGGTCCCCGCATGGAGGATGTCTTTGCCACCTGGCAGACGGCACAGCAAACCGTCGAGCTGACCGAGAGCCTGGAGGAGCGCCAGGCCAAGGCGCAGCAGGCGCTTGCAGCGGCGCAGCAGGCGCTGCAAGAGGCCGCTGAGGTTTTGGGTGGGCTGCGAGCGCAGGCATCCACGGTCTTCTCAGCAGCTTTAAGCGCGGCGGTGCAGGATTTGGCCATGGAGGGAGCGGCGTTTCAGGTCGCCATCACGGCACTTGCGCCTGGGGCTTGGACGCTACAGGGGAGCAAGCACTACGAGATACTCTATCAGCCCAGCGCGGGCAGCACGCCCCGGCCGCTTGCCAAGATTGCCAGCGGCGGCGAGCTTTCGCGCGTGATGCTGGCGCTCAAGACTCTGCTGGGTGAGGCCGACCCCACGGTGACTTTGGTGTTCGACGAGATAGACGCCGGCATCGGCGGGGCAACCGCCACGGCTGTGGCGCAGCGGCTGGCACAGTTGGCGCGCACGCATCAGCTCATTGTGGTGACGCATCTGGCACAGATCGCCGCGGTTGCTGACAGCCAGTGGGTCGTGCGCAAAACGCTGCAGGGCGACGTGGCACAGACGAGCATCACGCCGGTCACGGGCGAGAAGCGCACGGCGGAGCTCGCCCGCATGCTGGCAGGCAGCACGGATGCCACGGCGCTCGAACACGCTCGCCAGCTCTTAGAGCAGGCGGTGTAGACTATGGCGACCAGTACGATTGGCGGCACAGCGCAAAAGGGCAAGAAGACCAAGGATCTCGTCAAGCGCCTGACGGCCAGCGATATCGCCGTTATCGACCACGTTGACATCGACCGCGTCTCGGCTGAGGGGCTGGTGGCAAGCGGTGTCAAGGGCGTGGTCAATGCCGCCAAGTCGATCAGCGGGCGCTACCCCAACATCGGGCCACAGATCCTGGTGGATGCCGGTATCCAGCTGCTCGACGAGGTGGGTGCCGAGGTCTTTGACATCGTGCAGGACGGCGACGAGCTGGGCATCCACGGCAACGACCTGTATTGCAACCATGTGCTGGTTGCCTCGGGCATCAACCTCGACGCGGCGCTGGTGGAGTTTTACATGGATACCGCTGACCAGCAGATCGATGCCGAGCTCGAGCTCTTTGTGAAAAACACCGCCGAGTATCTTGAGAAGCAAAAGGGGAGCTTCATCTACGACCCTTGGATACCGCCTCTCACAACGGAGATACGGCATCGTCAGGTGCTGGTGGTGGTGCGCGGCTATGATTACCTGCAGGATCTCAAGACCCTCACCTCCTATATCCGCGAGGTGAAGCCGGTGCTCATCGGGGTCGATGGCGGTGCCGATGCCCTGCTCGAAGCTGGTTTCACCCCTGACATCATCATCGGCGACATGGATTCGGTGACCGATAAGGCGCTGCTCTGCGGTGCCGAGGTTATTCCCCATGCCTACGACGACGGCACCTGCCCCTCGCTTGAGCGCGTGCAGAAGCTGGGGCTGACGGTCACACCTTGGCCGCTCAGTGCCACGAGTGAAGATCTGGCGCTTTTGCTTGCCTGGGAGAAGAAAGCCGACCTCATCGTCGCTTTGGGCACGCACTCCAACCTGGTGGAATACCTCGATAAGGGTCGCAGTGGTATGGCATCCTCGTTTTTGGTGCGGCTTAAGGTGGGCACCAAGTTGGTGGATGCCAAGGGCGTGAGCAAGCTCTACCGCGCCACTCCGCCACCGCGCTATATCCTGCTCACCGTGCTTGCAGCGCTGGTCGCCCTTATCGCCGCCATAGCGATCTCTCCGCCGCTCCGGCAAGTCTTCATAATCATGTGGTTGAATATCCGCACACACTTGGGCATTTAGGGAGGCATTGATTAATTCTGACACCTACCCTTGCACCGTCTTTTAGCGCACTTTCAACGCACAAAATCTCATCGTATGTATAATACGCCTCGATTTTCTGCATTGAAATTGCATCCAAAATCCAGCACAATGGCAGGTACCAGAATTAATCAATGCCTCCCTAGGAGCACAGCATGTACAACTTTCGGTATCACATCGTCACCATCTGCTCGATATTCTTGGCACTCGCATTAGGCCTCGTGCTCGGCGCGGGCATTGGCGGCAGCGACATCGTGCGCGACACCTCAAACGGCATGGTCGAGTCGCTGCTCGACGAGTTCAATACCATCAAGACCCAAAACGATGATCTTTCCCGGCAGCTTGAGGCCACCCGGCCCTTTGCCACACAACTGCTGGGCGCCTGGCAAAGCGAGCGGCTTGACGGGCGCACCGTGGTGGTGTTGTCAAACGATGATGATGCGCAGACGGTGCAGTTGGTGGGTCAGCTCATCACACAAAGCGGCGGTATTCCCATCAGCATTGCGGTCAGCCAGCCCGATTTTGGTATAGCTGACGAGGAGACCGCCACTGAACTGCAGAAGATACTGCCCCAAACCAATGGCGAGAGCTACGTCGATACGCTGGCGCGAGCCTTGGCTGCCGAGTGGACCTTCGAGGAGGATCCCGTGGCACTCCAGGCGGCGCTGCAGGAGCAGAAGGGGCAGGCGGCAGCTGGCACTACAGACGGCACTACAGACGGCACTACAGATGGCACAACAGACGGCACAACAGACGGCACAGCGGGTGGATCGGCCTTGCAGGATGCGGCGGCAGCGGAGACCCCCGCAGCTTTGGAGGCTCGCAGCCTCGCCCTGATCGAGGAGCGCTTTGATGAGCGGTATCCGCTCACGCTGCTTTTGCTGCGCCGTGACATCATCACGGTTGAGACGGAGTACATCACGAGCGTGGCACCCGCCGACGAGACCTCGCAGGAGGCACTCGTTCGCTTGGCGCAGCAGGTAGCAGGGCAGAAGAGTGTGCCCTACGCATGCAACGGCATCGTGGACCTCTGGGTCACAAACAATGAGGCCACGAGCTCGAACTCATACATCACCAGCATTGCGGGCGTGCGCATCGCCCAGGCATTCGAGGAGCTGGGCATGGCGGGCAGTCTGCCGTATCCCCAAACCACTGACACAGCAGGCGTTCAACCAGCACAGACAGACGAGCAGGATCCCGCAACAGTCACGGAGACTGACGGCAGTATCCCCAGCTACTACGCCGTGTTGCTCCAGATGCCCCAAGCGGTATCCACGTTGGTTAACGCGGCAAGCCAAGCAGGGCTCTCATGCGTGACGGAGCCCACCGATACTGCGGGCAAATACAGCATCATCGCCCTGCTTTCGGGAGCACCCGAGGGCATCTACGGCACCAACCGCAGCCTGGACGAACACTACCCCGAACTACCCACCGACCCCACCGGCACTACCCCGTTCAAGGGCTAGGGTTCCCTAGTGTCCTGTAACAGCTAAAAATGTACAGAGTCTCTTGTTCATATTCCGCATTGCTGCGTTGTCCTTTTTCACATTACGTACAGGAGTGCTCGGTCGGACGCCTTGCACTACGAAATATGTCCGGCGCGACCCTGCACATTTTTAGATGTTACAGGGCACTAGCGCCCTGTTAGGCCAAAACTTCAGCAATCGATGGTCTTTTGTTTTTGCCGGGTTTTGACCTCGTTGGGTGTTGTTCAGGACCCTTGCGGGGGGAGTGAGGGGATGGCCACTATGAAGCAGGCACCGCCGCCGGGGAGGTTGACGGCCTCTACCGTGCCCTCGTGCGCCGTTACTATCGCCTTGACGATGGTGAGCCCCAGACCAGTGCCGCCGGTGGTGCGCGCGCGGCTGAAGTCGCCGCGATAGAAGCGGTCGAAGAGGCGGGCGGGGTCGATGTCGCCAAAGCCGGGGCCGTTGTCGCTTACGGTGATCACGCTGTGCTCCCTTATGCCGCTGAGCTCGACGTGCACCCTGCCGCCCGAGGGCACAAAGCGACTCGCGTTCTCGATGAGGTTCTGCACCACTTGTTGCAGACGGTCGGGGTCGCCCAGGACATCTGGGGCTTCTCCACCAAAGGTGAATAGAGCTTGGCGCGATTCGAGTAGCGGCTCGAGCATGTTGGCGGCGCGCTCCACAATGCCGTGGAGGTTCACCCGCGCCAGCACGATCTCGCCGTCGCCCTCGATGCGCTGCAGGGTCAGCAGGTCATTTGCCAGGCGGGTCAGCCGCTCGCTCTCAAAAACGATGGTGCGGCAGAAGCGCTGGCGATCCTCGAGGGGGATGTCCGCGTCCATGATGGTCTCGGCAGCACCGCGGATCGAGGTGAGCGGCGTGCGTATCTCGTGCGAGACATCTGAGATGAACTGCCCCTGGCGCTTACCCTCGGCAGAGACCTCCGCCATCGAGCTGCGCACGCGTGCGGTCACCTTATCGAGCGAGGTGGCCAACTCACGGACACCGAGGGGGGAGGCCACGATCTTCTCATCAGCAAACTTGACCTGCAACTCGCCGCCGGCAAGCTGCTTGGTCTTGGTGACCAGCACGTTGAGGGGCCCCAGGTAGACACCCGCAATGGCATAGGCGACGCAAAAGGCAAAAACCGCAAAGGGAACGGTGAGCAGGATGAGCCAGAGCGAGATATGCGAGGTCATGAAGATGAACAGCACCAGAATCATGGCACTGATGAAGGTGCACAGGCCACTTATCGTGGCGAGCAGAAGGCGTAGGGTGCGGTACTGCACGCGAGGCTCCCCTTCTGACTAGGAGAGCTTGAAGCGATAGCCGTAGCCGCGCACGGTCTCGATGAGAGCCGAGTCGACCTGGGCCGCTTCGAGCTTATCGCGCAGGCGCTTGACGTGGGTGTCGACGGTCTTGGTCTCAACCAGATACTCCCAGCCCCAGGCATCGTGCAGCAGTTGATCGCGGCTGAGCACCTTGCCGGCGTGGCGCATGAGTGCGGCCAAGAGCTCGAACTCGCGCGGCGTGAGATCGATGGGGCCGTTGACGCTGGTGGCCATATGTGTGCCCTCGTCCAGCGTGATGCCGCTTGCCTCGATGGTCTCGCTGTAGTCAAGCGAAGTCGAGGAGTTGTCGTGCTGGTTGGTGCGGCGCAACAGTGCCTTGGCGCGGGCGATGAGCTCGCGCACGCCAAAGGGCTTGGCCAGGTAGTCGTCACCGCCTATCTCGAGGCCCACCACCTTGTCGAGCTCGGTATCGCGCGCGCTCAAAAACAGCACGGGCACGCTGCTGACGGAGCGCACACGGCGGCAGACCTCGTAACCGTCCATGTTGGGCAGCATCACGTCGAGGATGATCAGGTCGAAGGGTGTCGCGTTGACCATCTGGACCGCCGTTGCACCGTCTTGTGCGGTGTGCACGTCGTAGCCCTCTTTGCGCAGGTTGTAACTCACGAACTCGGTGATTGAGGGTTCGTCGTCGACAACCAAGATACGTGCGGGTGCGTCATTCATGAATCTCTCCAATTCGCCAAGGCTTTGCTCTGTAAGCGCGCATATGGCAAGCAGCTGATACGTGTTGCCTCTATCAACAACCGTCAGCGCCTACCCATATTGCCAGCACTGCAAGCTCATGCAAGCACGTGCACGCACGTTTGTGCGCGCCCCGAGCATCCAGTTCTCTTGCAGATGATACCACGCATTTGCAGTACAATGGACAATCACGGTCACCAAGGTCATGATTCTGTTAGAGAGTCGCTACAGGAACGACACGGAGGGTTTATGCTTCTTGCTGTAGATGTGGGTAATACGCAGACCGTCCTCGGTCTGTACGAGGGTGCGCAGGTGCGGCATACCTGGCGTATCGCTACCATCCAGGCCGACACCACCGACGAGCTGCTCATCCGCCTGCGCGGTCTTCTGGCTTTGGCAGGCGCTGGCTTTGACGCGGTGACCGACGTGGCCATCGCCTCGGTTGTGCCACCTCTCACCTTGCAGTGGCGAGCTGTGGCCAAGCGTCTTACCAACGTCGTGCCGCTGGTGGTAAGCGGCGAGACGGATCTTGGCCTGACCATCGACTACAGCAATCCCCTCGAGATCGGTGCCGACCGCCTGGCTGATGCCGTGGCTGCCATCGCGCTTTATGGTGCACCCGTCGTCGTGGTCGATTTTGGCACGGCGACCAACATAGAGATTGTGGATAAGACCGGGGCTTTTGTGGGTGGCATAATCGCTCCTGGCCTCGCTACCTCCGCCGAGGCGCTCTTCAGTGCAGCCGCCCGCCTGGCCAAGACCAGCATCGAGATACCGTCCGCCGTGATAGGCAAGACCACACAGCAGGCTGTGCAATCGGGCCTCACCTACGGTGAGATAGACCGCATCGACGGCCTGATACAGCGCGTGTTCGACGAGCTGGGCTACAGCGCTCCCGTGATTGCCACCGGTGGTCTGTCGCACCGCGTGACCAACCTCTCAAAGACCATCACCCACGTCAACGACGACCTCACCCTCGAAGGCCTGCGCTTGATCTACCAGCGCAGCGGCAGATAAGGCAGCTGCGCCACGGCAGCCGTGGCGGCTGCTCGTGGCGGCATGGATCGTCATCCCCTTCTGCTCGTGGCAGTGCCGTGACGCGTGCGGGGTTTGGTTGTGGCGCCACGGTCTTCTCCCCATTTGTTTTGGCGCTTATGTGCCTGCCTCGTCGCCTTTGGGCATAAGGATGAGGAAGACCAGGCCGATGATGAACATCGCGGTGAGGGAGAGGATGCCCATGCTGGCGCTGCCGGTGATGAGCTCGAAGGTCGCCATGAACAGCGGACCTAAGATGGCGGCGTACTTGCCAAAGATGTCAAAGAACCCAAAGTACTCGTTGCTGTGGCTCTTGTCGGGGATGAGTCGGCTGAAGTAGGAGCGGCTGAGTGCCTGGATGCCGCCCTGGAAGAGCCCCACGCTCACCGCGAGGATCCAGAACTCCGTGGCGGTTGCGAGGAAGAACGCCGCATACACGGTGATGAGCGCGTAGGCGATGACGCTCACGATGAGCATCTTGCGTGCGCCCACGCGCCCGGCGAGCTTGCCAAAGGCGAGCGCCGAGGGAAAGGCGACCAGCTGCGTTACCACCAGCGCGATGATCATCTGGGTGCTGTCGATGCCGAGTTGCGTGCCGTAGGCCGTCGCCATCTTGATGATGGTGTGCACGCCGTCGATGTAGCAGAAGAAGGCGATCAGAAAAAACAGCATCTTCTTGTACTGCACGATGCTCTTAAGGGTGCCGAGAAGTCCCTTGAGTGACGTGGTAATCGCGTGCTCCGTGCGGGGCTTGCTGTGCTTCTGGTGTACGTTTTTCAAGATAGGGATGGAGAACAGCACCCACCAGGCAGCGGTGATGAGAAAGCTGATCTTTACCGCAGTCGCCGTTGGCAGGCCAAAGCCCGGGCCGAGCAGCACCAGCGCGATGCAGATGCCAAAGGGTATGAGCGATCCCACGTAACCCCAGGCATAGCCCTTGGAGCTCACGGCATCGTACTTCTCATCAGTGGTCGCATCGACCAAAAAGGCATCGGAGAAGAGCAGCGAGAGGCTGTAGCCCACCTCGGCAACCACATAGATCACCAAAAAGGCCACAGGCGCGCCCGCCAAGGCAAGTGCACAGCAGGCCACAACTCCCGTGCCGATAGAGCCCACGAGAAACTTTTTCTTGTTCTTGGGGTAATCTGCCAGCGAACCCAAAAAGGGCATGAGCAGCGCGACGATGGCGGTGGCGATGGCGATGGTATAGCCCCAGACCACGGTCACCGAATCGGTTGAGCCCTCGGGCGCGAGGCTGGCGTAATAGATAGGCACCAGCGAGGTCGCCAGCATGACAAAGGCAGAGTTGGCGACATCATAAAGCACCCAGCTGCGTTCACGTTTGTCCATCCGGTTTGACACGTGTGCTCCCTTCTCGGTTGATAACGCTGTAAATTGTAGCGACTTGTATGCCCCACTGCGCGACAAAAGCCGGTATATTTTGTCAAAATTGCGCTATTTGGGTTTCAGTCTGTATCGCGAGCTGCATTTTGCACGATAATGGAGTACCTCAGGGGATACGGACAAAAGCCGAGCTTCACTTAGATGAGGAGAAGACCATGCCTGCCCTGCTCACCCATCACCTGTTTGGAACAAGCGTACTCTCGCAGCTGGGCGGCGGTGCCTTTCCCAGCCGCAACGAGCGCGATGCCTTTCTTTTGGGCAATCAGGGGCCCGACCCCTTTTTCTACACGCTGTTCTCTCCGGCGCTGGTCGATCTCAAGAGGTTTGGTTCGACCCTGCACCACGAGCAGGTGGATGCCTCGTTTGAGGCGTTGCGTCGCTATACCCGTGCCGTGACGGTGCCCTGGCAGAAGGTGGTCGACGCGTATCTCTGTGGCTATCTGTGCCACTTCTCGCTCGACAGTGTTGCGCACCCCTTTGTGTATGCGCAGCAAAATGCGATCACCGGCGCCGGTGTTGAGGGGCTTGACCAAAGCGATGGCTCCGTCGTGCATGGACAGATCGAGACGGATCTGGATGCCATGATGCTTAAGCGGGCAACGGGTAAGACCATCGAGGATTTTGTGATAGCGCGTCAGATACTGCACGCGAGTGACGCCGTGTTGGGGCAGCTCGATCTTCTCTACAACTATACTGCCTGGGAGGTCTATGGCCTCAAGCTGCCCGACCGGGCCTTTACCCGCGGTGTCAGGGATATGCGCACGACCTATGGCGTGTTGCGCTCGTCTACGGGAAAGAAGCGCATCGCACTGGGCTATCTGGAGCGGCTGGCACGGCGGCACAGCTTGGCGCAGGCGATGTCGCATCGCGCCGATGTGGGGGAGCGCTGCGACTTTGACAACGAGGAGCACGCCAGCTGGATCAACCCCTTTACCGGGGAGCAGAGCGACGCCTCCTTTGCCGACCTGTTTGCCGCGGCTCTCTCCGTGGCACTTGAGAACCTGCGACTGCACGAGGAAGGCGCTGCGTCCGTGCTACTGAGTGTCGGCCTTGACTTTGAAGGCAGACCAACGGGCGCATAGGCGCATACTATGGACCACTAACCATGTGCGGAGAAAAGAAACCGCCGCCGCCGCCCCGCCTGCGCCGCCCCGCTCCGCCTGCACCGCTCCGCATGCACCGTCCCGCCCCGCCTGCGCCGCCCCGCTCCGCCCCGCCCCGCTCCGTCGGCTCCACTCTGCTCCGCCACCAGCAAGCAAAGTCTGCACGATTCTTTTCATTCCTGTATCATGGCAAACAGAAAAGCAGGGGTACCCTGTGTAAACATGGCTGTGGGGAGGACAGATTGACAACGTTATTGGCTGGCAAGTCCTTGAAATTCTGGTTTGATGCTTCACGCAAGACGGCATTGGGGCAATCGGTGATGCCCTATGTTCTGGGGACGCTTCTGGCTGTTGCAACGGTCGTTTATACCGGCTTTGCGATTGACGGCACCAATGTGGCCTTGATGGTCATCGGCCTACTTGGCGTGATTTTGGCGCATAGCGGCATCAACCTGCTCGATGACTATTTTGATTATACGGGTGGAGCCGTCAAGGCTCGCAGAGAACTCGAGAACGGGGGCATGCGCGCGCGTATGGGCAAGTGCTCCTATTTTGAGAGCGGCGTCACACCTGAGGATACGCGCAGGGTCGCCACGCTGTTCATCGTGATCGCGCTGTTGCTCGGCGTGGTTGTCCTGGTGCTGCGTGGTTGGCCGGTTGCGGTCTTTGCTCTGGTGACACTGGTGCTGGGAGTGGCCTATGCTGGTCCTCCACTCCGTTTGAGCTACCACGGTCTGGGCGAGCTGATCGTGGGCATCATCTGTGGTCCCCTGGTGGTTATCGCGGCCTATTATGTGGCCTTGGGAGAGATCCAGCCCATTGCGATCTTGGCCTCGATACCGGCCGGGCTTCTCACCATCAACATATTGAACGCGCATTCCATTATGGATTTCGAGTCGGATAAGGCTGCCAACCGCATTACCACCGTGGGGCTGATGGGCTCAAAGATGGCGGGTTTTGTGTTTGGCGTATTGTTGGTGGTTGTCTCCTACGCCTCGGTGGTAGCGGCTGTGCTCCTGGGCGTATTCAGCGTTTTTACCTTGGCGGTGCTTATCACGCTGCCCATGAGTATCGCCTTTATCAGGATGCTGTTCTTATATATCAAGGAGCCCGAAACACCCGTGGAGTTCAAGGCATGGATGGGCCCGGCGGGCAATTGGAAGCGGATAAAAGCGGCGGGTATCGACTGGTTCATGGCACGCTGGCTTTTAGCTCGCAACCTGCTGATGGCCTTTGTGCTGATTGTGGCCATTGGCAATTTTATCAGGATGTAGGCGTATCGTATGGGCGAGTTTCTTTATTATGCTAGCTGGTGGTTTGGCTGCAAGTTTGCTGGCAGGCGGCGACCTTTGCAGTCGGTCATCTTCATCACCGACCGTTGCAACCTGCACTGTGCCCACTGCAACGTGGTAAAGACGGGACCAAACGTCACCACCATGAGCTATGAGCAGGTGCGTGAGCATTTGCAGTATTGCTACGACCTGGGCAGCCGCATCATCGATTTTGAGGGCGGAGAACCCCAACTCTGGCGTGATGAGACGGCATGCGACGGTGCGGGTGCCGATTTGAACACGCTGATTGCGCTGGCGCGCGAGATCGGGTTTTTCTCGATAACCGTCACCACCAATGCCCAGTTGCCCATCACCGCAGACTCCGATTTGGTCTGGATAAGCCTGGATGGTCTACAGGAGGCGCATGACGAGCAGCGCGGCAAAGGCACATTCGAGCGTGCGCTTGAGAACATCGCAGCGTGTGACCATCCCAATCTGAATGTCAACATGGTGGTGACCAACCGCAATTATCAGGATTTTGAGGCCGTCGCCCAGCTGGTTAAAGACAACCCTCGGCTCAACCGCTTCTCATTCTCTTTCTATCTGCCGTATGAGTCGCGCGATCTATTGCCAAGCTCAAAGCAACGGGGAGCGGTTATCGATACAGCGCTTGCTCTCAAAAAAGCTGGCTACCCGCTCATGAATTCACTGGCTGGCCTCAAGCTGCTGCGCGACCCCCAGCTCTTCATCGATAAAAAGCAGTGCTGGATATCCAATTTCATCCAAAGCGATGGCACGCGTATCCCCACCTGCCCTGGTGAACCTGCTGGTATCTGCGCAGACTGTGGCTTTGGCATGGGCGCCGAGATGGCCTTGCTGTTCAAGCTGAATCCCTCTATGGTCAAAGCCGGGTTGACGGTGCGCTCAAGCAAGTAGCGAATAAGCGGGATCTTTGGCTGCATGCTACGCTTGCAGCCCCTGACTGCTGCTCTTGGCTCTGCTGTGCTTTTCACCTAAGGCATCTTGCTCGGGGGCGACGGGTAACGTACACTGTCCTCTCGGTTTATTACGGTGAATGGAGCACCCGCAATGTCACTTTTAGTCGCCAAATTCGGCGGCACGTCGCTGGCAACCTCCGAGCGCGTTATCAACGTCGCGTCTCGGTTGGTGGCCTATCACGAGCAGGGTTGGGATGTAGTGGCCGTTGTGAGTGCCATGGGCAAGTCGACCGACGATCTTCTCCGCCTGGCAAAAAGCGTCAACCAGCGGCCGCCTGCCCGTGAGCTCGACATGCTGCTGGCAACCGGTGAGCAGGTGAGCATGTCCATCCTTGCCATGGCCATCGAGGCTCTGGGGGTCGGGGCGGTTTCGATGACGGGGGCGCAGGTGGGTATCGTCACCACGAACATCCACAACAAGGCCAAGATCAGCGAGATCAAGGCAGAGCGCGTGTTCAGGGCGCTCGAGCAGCACAAAATCGTGATCGTTGCCGGCTTTCAGGGCGTCACGCGCGAGGGCGACATCACCACGCTGGGGCGCGGCGGCAGCGATACCACGGCGGTCGCGCTGGCTGCCGGGTTAGACGCGGAGGTCTGCGAGATATATACGGACGTGGACGGTGTGTACACCGCCGACCCGCGTTTAGTGCCACGTGCCCGCAAGCTCGACGAGATCAGCTACGATGAGATGCTCGAGCTGGCAGCGTCCGGCGCGGGCGTGTTGCAGATGCGCTCGGTTGAGTTCGCCCGCAACCACGGCGTGGTGATCCACTGTCGCAGCGCATTCACCAATAGCACGGGAACCCTGGTCAAGGAGGCCAACACCATGGAGCAAGCAATCGTATCCGGCATCGCCTTTGACCAGAGCGAGGCCAAGGTAACTCTGCGCAACGTGCCCGATCACGTGGGTCTTGCCGCGGAGATATTCGGCAATATCGCAAAGGCGCACATCAATATAGACATGATCGTGCAAAACATCTCGGAGCACGGCTACACGGACATCAGCTTTACCTCGCCCATCAACGAGCTGGAGCGTCTGCGCCCCGTGCTCGACGAGGCGATCAAGCGTCTGGGCGTGCGCGAATATCTGGTGGACGAGTCCATCGCAAAGGTCTCGTTGGTGGGCGCCGGTATGAAAACCAACCCCGGCGTTGCTGCCAAGATGTTCAAAGTCCTGGCCAAAAACGGGGTGAACATCGGCATGATATCCACCTCCGCCATCCGCGTGAGCGTGGTTATTGAAGGGGAGAAAACCGAGCTCGCCGCGCAAAGCCTGCACACCGCCTTTGGTCTGGATTCAAGCGACGTATTCCAGGAGACCCAACTGAGTGGCGAAGAGCTGGCCGCAAAGGCCGCCAAGGGGCGTTGAGAGCGCCCGCTGCACCTTCGCCCTGCAATCCTGTCTCGCAATTCTTCCGCGCCCTGCTTTTAAGACGGGGTTAGTAGTCTGATTCAGCAAAACTGCGGTCATCTGCTTGCTCTCTGATGCCCTTATAAGACGAACAGCAGCACACAAAGAAAGTGCAGGATGCTGCCGGCCAGTACCCAGAGGTGCCAGATGGAGTGCATGTAGCGCACCTTTTTGAGCACATAGAAGATGATGCCCAGCGAATACGCGAGGCCGCCAGCGGTCAGCAGGATCACGCCCGTTGGATCCATGAGTTCCAGCAGCGCCTGTACCCTGAAGATAATGATCCAACCCATGCAAAGGTAGAGCAGCGCCCCCAGCCAGCGGGGACGAAAGACCCAGAAGGCCTCGACGGCAACACCGGCAACGGCGATAGCCCAGATGAGCACCGTCATCCAAAGGCCGCCATCGGGCCAGAGCGTTATGAGGGTGAAGGGCGTGTAGGTGCCGGCGATGAGCAGATAGATAGACGAGTGGTCGAATATCTTGAACAGTCGCTTGACCTTGGGCCAGGGAAAAGCGTGGTAGAGCGTGGAGTTAGTGTATTCCAGGATGAGTGTGAAGCCAAAGATGATGGCTGCGGCGAGTCTGATGCCGCCGCCGTTGCGCAGGGCGAAGACGATCAGCAACACCAAGGCTGCAACAGAGAGCAGGATGCCGATGCCATGGGTGACGGAGTTGGCAACCTCTTCCCCCAGGGTGTACTCATTGATGTTCGCGAGCTTTTGCGCAGCACGTTCGCGGCGTTTTTGCCGTTTCTCGCTGTGACTGGTATCGGGCTTATCCGCCATGCTCATCCCGTCATTCGTTGTAGTATCATTGACCACTATCTGTCAGTGTACCCGATTATGCGAGATGATTGCCATGAGTTGGTCAAAACCTCTGCCCGCAAACCCTGTTGTCGCCATTGCCGGAGCCACCGGCGCGGTGGGACGCGAGATGTTGCTTGTGCTTGAGCAGCGCGCCTTTCCGGCTGCCGAGGTCAAGGCACTGGCCAGCGTGCGTAGCGCCGGCAGCACGCTGCCGTATCGCGGGGGAGAGCTTACGGTCGAAGAGATGTGCCCGGAGTCGTTTGAGGGCGTTGATATCGCCTTGTTCAGCGCAGGTGGCACCGTTTCCGAGCAGCTTCGCGATGCCGTGGTGGCAGCCGGAGCCGTGATGATCGACAACTCGTCAGCCTTCCGCATGGCTCCCGACGTACCGCTGGTGGTGCCCGAGGTCAATCCTGCCGCCGCCTTTACCCATAGCGGTGTGATTGCCAATCCCAATTGCTCCACCATCCAGATGGTGGTCGCCTTAAACCCCCTGCACCAGGTTGCGCCCATCAAGCGCGTGGTGGTGTCGACCTACCAGGCTGCCAGTGGTGCCGGAGCCGGCGGCATGAGCGAGCTCTACAACCAGACGCGCGATTTTTTGGCCGACGAGCCTCTGCATGTCGAGAAGTTCGCGCATCAAATCGCGTTCAATTGCATTCCACACATTGATGTCTTCCTCGACGATGCCTCCACCAAAGAGGAGTGGAAGATGGTGGTCGAGACCAAGAAGATCCTCGGTGATGAGAACATCGAGGTCGCCGCGAACTGTGTGCGTGTGCCTGTGCTGCGCTCGCATGCCGAGATGGTGAACGTGGAGTTTGCCGCGCCCATCAGTGTTGAGCAGGCGCGCGCGGCGTTTGCGGCGGCACCCGGCATCATCGTCATGGACGATCCTGCCACCAAGACCTATCCCATGCCCGGCCTGCTCGCCGGGACCGATGCCACCTACGTAGGCCGCCTGCGCAAAGACCCTACGGTCGCCCACGGCCTCAACTTCTGGTGTGTCGCCGACCAGATTCGCAAAGGCGCCGCCCTCAACGCCGTGCAGATAGCCGAGCTGCTGATAGGGGCAGGCAGGTAGGCGGCAGTGCGTCGCCACACGACACAGCGGGACGGTTCCTTCGACACAGCGTCGACACAGCGGGACGGTTCTCTTGTGTTCACTACGGTTACAGCTTATACTGTTCCTTGAGGTGATGTTAATGACAAGGCTGTCGAGGATAAAAAGCGAAACCG
>JAITTM010000041.1 GCA_031286975.1 Coriobacteriales bacterium | reverse complement strand
TCTCAATCCTCTTGATGCCCTGTTTTCTTCTCGGCATAGTGTTTGAGGTACGGTCATGAGGATCGTACCCGCGACAATGATGTCGCAGGCAAAGCAGGAGGAGATGAAGACTATGCTGGACACAGGAACTTCCGCATTCATGCTCGTGTGCGTAATGCTGGTACTCCTGATGACTCCCGGACTTGCCTTTTTTTATGGCGGTCTCGCTCGTCGCAAGAATGTCGTCAACACGATGTTCATGTCGCTGATTGTTCTGGGTGTCGTCGGAGTTGTCTGGGTGCTTGCCGGGCAGTCATTCGCCTATGGTGGCGATGGCTCGATTCCGTTCTTTGGCGGTTTTGACAAATTGGCGCTCAGTGGGCAGGTGCAGGAGATGCTCGCGGAGGCTAAGGATACCGAGAACTTGTGGCCCGATCTTGGCTCCGTTGCCTATCAGGCAGCCTTTGCGATGATCACCACGGCCATCATCACCGGCTCCGTTGCCGGGCGCATGAAGTTCGGGGCGCTCGTTGCCTTTGTGGCCATCTGGGTTCTGCTCGTCTACGCGCCACTTGCTCACATGGTTTGGGGTGCCGAGGGCAGCCTCATCGGAGACATCATCGGGGCAATAGACTTTGCCGGTGGTGACGTCGTGCACATCAGTTCCGGCTTGACCGGTCTTGTCCTCTGCTTGGTACTCGGCAAGCGCAAGGGCTACGGGCTCATGAGTTATCGCCCACACAACGTTCCCTTTGTGGTGCTGGGTGCCGCTCTGCTGTGGTTTGGCTGGTTTGGCTTCAACGGCGGCTCCGCCTTCGCGGCTAACGGTGTTGCTGCTTTGGCGATTCTCAACACGGTGGCGGCCTCTGCGGCAGCCCTGCTTTCGTGGACCATCGTCGAGCGCATCAAGGTGGGCAAGCCTACGCTTGTTGGTGCCGCAACCGGTCTTGTCGCCGGCTTGGTGGTCATCACGCCCGCTGCTGGTTTTGTCGAGCCTTGGGCAGCCATCATCATGGGCTTCATCGTCTCGCCCATCTGCTACTTTGCCATCAGCTTCATCAAGGCGAAGATCGGCTACGACGATGCGCTTGACGCCTTTGGTTGCCATGCCATCGGCGGAACCACCGGCGGTATCCTCACGGGTCTGTTCTGTGTGCCGGAGCTGTGCTGGAAAAGCGCGGCGTTCCCCGAAGTGGCGGGCGGCCTGCTGTATACCGGCAACCCCAACCTTCTCATCGCACAGATCCTCGGTATTCTCGTCACCATCGTGTTTGTCACGGTAGCTACCCTCATAATCGGCTTTGTGTTGAAGGCCATCTTCAAGGGTTCGCTCAGGGTGAGTGAAGAGGTTGAATCCGAGGGTCTTGACGCGGTTCTGCACGGCGAGTCCGCATATCCCGCCTACAACGGCCTCGACTAAAGAAAGGGGGAATAACGATGAAGAAGATCGAAGCGATTGTTCGTCCGGCAAAGCTCGAGCCGCTCAAGGAGGCGTTTCTCAGGGCAGACGTCAAAGGCCTGACCATCAGCGAGGTGCACGGTTGCGGTAACCAACGTGGATGGAAGGAGTACTATCGTGGCAGCGAGGTCATCATCAACATGCTGCCCAAGATCAAGTTCGAGGTGGTGGTGAGCGACGCAAAGGTCAAAGAGACCGTCGAGCTGATCATCGCAACGGCCAAGACCGACCAGGTGGGCGACGGCAAGATATTCGTCCTTCCGGTTGAGGAGGTCATCCGCATCAGGACAGGCGAGGCCGGAGAGATCGCCATCTAGGGCGTCGCCGGATTTCATTCGATGGCAAACGCACGACCCCTCATGCGCAGGCATGGGGGGTCGTTGTTTGTGGTACCATGGATTTTTTTGTGGAGAGGACCGGTATGTCACTACTTGAATCCATTGGCGAGCAGCAGGCAACGGCGCTGGCGCGTATCGAGGCCGCCGCGGATACGGCGGCACTTGAGCAGGTACGCGTGAGCGTGCTGGGCAAGAAGGGCTCGCTCACAGCGCTGCTGCGCGGCATGGGGGCCGTGCCTCCGGAGGAGCGCGCGCAGGTGGGCGCCGCCGTCAATACAACACGCGATGCCATCGAGGCCGCGCTGACAAAGCGCCAGCAGTTGCTCGCGCAGGCCGAGCTGGACGCGCGCATCACGGCAGACGCGGTTGACGTGACGCTGCCAGGGCGGGCGCACCCCATTGGCACCCAGCACCTTATCAGCCGCCTGACCGACGAGATAGTGGAGGTCTTTCGCGGCATCGGCTATCGCGTGGTCGACGGCACTGAGATCGAGACCGACTACTACAACTTCACGGCGCTCAACGCGCCACCCGACCACCCCTCGCGTGGCCTGCAGGACACCTTTTACGTGGTTGATCGCTCCGGCGACGAGGCGGCGGTGCAAGGCGAGAGCGACGTGCTCCTGCGCACGCAGACCAGTGGCGTGCAGGTGCACACCATGGAGGATCAGGAGCTGCCCATCTACATACTGGCACCGGGGCGCGTGTACCGACGTGACACTGCCGATCCCTCACATCTGCCGCAGTTCACGCAGATAGAGGGCCTGGTGGTTGACAAGGGCATCACTTTTGGCGACCTCAAAGGCACCCTGGATTACTTTTGCAAGCAGATATTCGGGCCCGACCGCAAGACGCGCTTCCGTCCGCATTTCTTTCCCTTTACGGAGCCCAGCGCCGAGGTTGACGTGAGCTGTGGCATCTGTGGTGGCGCGGGCTGCCGCTTTTGCAAGGGCACCGGTTGGCTCGAGATCCTAGGCTGCGGCATGGTGGATCCCAATGTCTATGGCTACGTGGGCATCGACCCCGAGCGATACAGCGGTTTTGCCTTTGGTGTGGGCGTCGAGCGCGTCGCCTGCCTCAAATACAACGTCCCCGACCTGCGCATGCTGCTGGAGGGCGACATGCGCTTCCTCAGACAGTTCTAGGAGAAACACCCCATGAAAGTATCCTGCAAATGGCTCAAGACAATGGTCGATATCCCTACCGACATCGCGGCGTTCACCAATGCACTCGACCTCACGGGAACCGCCGTTGAGAACGTGCAGACCACAGGCGCCCAGCTCGACGGCATCGTGGTGGGGCATATCCTCACGCGCGAGGCGCACCCCAACGCGGATTCGTTGTGGGTGACCACCGTCGATGTGGGTGCGCACAACGTGGGCGAAGACGGCAGCCCTGCTCCGCTGCAGATCGTCTGTGGCGCACAGAACTTCGTGGCGGGTGACAAGATCCCCGTTGCGCTGCTGGGCACCATCATGCCAAACGGCATCGAGATAAAAAAGGCCAAGCTGCGTGGCGTCGAGTCGCGCGGTATGAACTGCAGCGCTCGTGAACTCGGTTTGGGAGAAGACCATGCCGGTCTGCTCATCCTCTCGCCAGACGCCCCGGTGGGGGTGCCCATCGCGCAGTATCTTGAGCAGGGCGACACCGTCATCGAGCTTGAGATCACGCCCAACCGCCCCGACTGCATGAGCATGCTGGGCATCGCCCGCGAGGTGGGTGCCGTCTACAACAAGCCCTACACGTTGGGTCGCGAGGCAGCCTTGGCAGCGGTGGGCCAGCCCGCCAGCAATCTGGTGCGCGTCAGCATCGATGACCCCGAGCGTTGCCCGCGGTATACGGCGCGCATCATCAAGGGCGTGCGCGTGGGCCCCTCACCCGCCTGGTTGGTCGAGCGGGTCACGGCAGCCGGTGCCCGCTCCATCAACAACATCGTTGACGTGACCAACTACATCATGTTTGAGCTGGGGCAGCCGCTCCACGCCTTTGACCTCGATACGCTCACCAAGGATGCGGCTGGCACGGCGCATATCGTCGTGCGCGCCGCCGCTTGCGGCGAGGAGTTCACGACCCTTGACGGCATCAAGCGCACGCTCGACCCTGATATCAGCGTGATCGTCGACGGCAATGCCGCTGCTGGTGCAGGCAGCACCATCGCACTCGCGGGAGTGATGGGCGGTCTGCATTCAGAGGTCACGGAGACAACCGTGGATATCCTGCTCGAAGCCGCGACCTTCTCATCAGCCCATACCAGCCGCACGAGTCGCAAGTTGCAGCTTTTCTCCGAGGCTTCTGCACGCTACGAGCGCGGTGTCGATGGGGCGACCTGTGAATCGTTCAGCGCGCGCGCCGCCGCCCTGATGGTGGAGGTTGCCGGCGGCGAGGTCTGCGAGGGCGTGGTGGACGTGTACCCGGCGCCTGTGGTGCCAAAGGAGCTCAGCTTCAGGGTCAGCCGCTTTCAGGGTTTCATCGGTGCTCCCATCCCCGTCGATGATATCACCACCATCTTGGTGAGCCTCGGTTGTGAGGTTGCCATACAGGCATGCCATCCTGAGCAAAGCGAAGAACCTCGCCAGACTGATGCGACCGCAATCATGGATCCCGCGGTTCTGCGCCCTGACGAGTATCTCGCTTTGGACCACACGGTTCTCTCCGTAACCCCTCCCACGTACCGCCCTGATCTCACGCGCGAGGTCGATCTGTATGAGGAGGTTCTGCGTATCTGGGGCATGGAGCGCATCCCCGCTACGCTGCCGGGGGGGCGTGGGCGCATCGGCGAGCGCACGCGTGAGCAGCAGCGCGTCACTCAGATAGGCGCGGCGCTGCGCGCCAGTGGGCTCAACCAGACGATGACCTACGCCTTTGGAGCGCCGGGTGACAACGACATCCTGAAGATGCCCTTTGACGAGCGGCAGCAAGCGGTCGAACTCATCAATCCCATGAACAGCGAGCAGAGCGTCATGCGCCGCAGCATCCTGCCGGGGCTTTTGCGCTCCGTTGCCTATAACCAGAACCACGGTGTCGCTAACGTGCATCTCTACGAGCTGGGCACGGTGTTCTTTGCCGCCGAGGGGCGCAAGCAGCCCAAGGAGCGCCAGTTGGTTGCCGGCGTATTGGCGGGCACGTGGTTTGATGCTGGCTGGAATACCGTTGCCACAGCCCTTGATTTCTTTGACGGCAAAGGTGTGGTCGAAGCCCTGCTCCGCGAACTCAACATATCAAAGATCCGCTTCAAGGCGCTCGACGCGCAGGCTGCCCCCTGGCTTCAACCGGGGCGTGCCGCCGCCGTGATGGCAGGCTCTCAGCAACTTGGCTGGATAGGCGAGCTGCACCCCTCGGCCTGCACCGCCTTTGAGGCCACGGCACCCGTGGTCGCTTTCGAGCTCGAGGTCAAGGCGCTACTTGCCGCCGCACAACCGGCCCGTCCCTACAAGGACGTGCCCCAGTATCCGGCGATCGATCTTGATGTGGCAGTCGTGGTTGACGAATCTGTGAGCGCCGTATCAATCGAGCAGGTCATCACCTCTGCGGCTGGCAACCTCCTGGACAGCGTGCGTCTCTTCGACGTCTATCGCGATGCGGAGAAAATCGGGGCGGGCAAAAAGTCGCTGGCTCTCACGTTGACCTATCGTGCCGCGGATCGCACCCTCACCTCCGAGGAGGTCGACAGCCTGCACCAGAAGGTGCTCCGCAAGCTGTCCGGTGCCGTTGGGGCAGAGATCCGCGGCTGAATCGCCCGCATGTCATGTTTGAGCAGGGGCAGAAACGTATAGGTTGCCCGCATCGGGGCACGCGCAAAAAGGAGAAACACCATCTGTCAGCTTTTTGGTATAAGTTCCGTTGAACCTCTCCAGATCAACGCATTGGTCGAGGAGTTCTTCTCCCATGCAGACGAGAATCCCCACGGCTGGGGCTTTGCCGACTTCTCGTTTCGTGCGGCATCCATCATAAAGTCGCCCGAGCGGGCCGACCAGGGCGTGGTGGCTGCGTCGCTGTTGGCGCGCCCCCTGTTGGCGAGCAACGCGCTCGTGCACATCCGCAAGGCGACCGTTGGTCAGATCGAGGAGGCGAACTGCCATCCTTATACCGCGCATGACCGGAGTGGGCGGCAGTGGACCCTTATCCACAAGGGCACGATATTCGACTACTCGCCGCTTGATCCCTATTTTCATCGACAGCAAGGTTCTACCGACAGCGAGCGCATCCTGCTTTACCTTATCGATAAGCTGGATGCCCGCAGGGAGCAAAGAGGCGCACCGCTTGAGGCCGACGAGCGTTTTGCTGTGTTCGAGGAGCTCGTGCGCGAGGTCTCACCGGGCAACGCGCTGGGTTTGCTGCTCTACGACTCCGATCAGTTCTATGTGCACGCCAACTACAGAGGCTCGCTCAGCTTCTATGCAGCCAACAACCGCACGCTGTTTTGCACCTCGGCGCTTGAGAGCGCAAAGGTTCTGCCGGGCGGGGAGTGGCAGCCGCTGCCGCTTTGCACGGCATACGCCTATAGGCACGGCCAGATGCTCTATCTCGGCGAGCCACACGGTTTCGAGTATATCGACAAGGAGGAGGACACCCGCTACCTCTACCAGGATTTCGCGGGGCTCTGAGCATGCTCAGCGAACAGCAGGTCAAAGAGCTCCTGTATCAGCGTTTCATCGAGCCCACCAAAGTCCAACGTCCCCTGTGCGTCGGCATCGAGCTTGAGCTGCCCATCGTCAACCTTGCGGGCGAGCCGGTCGACTTTCTCGTCGTCCATGACCTCACGCAACGCTTCAAGCAGCACTTTGGCTTTGCGGTCGATCACCTTGATGACGAGGGCAACGTCTTCTCACTCGTCTGCCCGCAGACCGGTGACATTCTCTCCTATGACTGCTCGTATAACAACCTCGAGTTCAGTTTTGGCAAGGTTGTCGGTCTGCACGAGGTGCAGCGCCGTTTTGCGCGCTACTGTGCTTTTGCGCAGGAGACGCTTGCCCAACAGCAGCACACGCTGACTGGCATGGGCATCAACCCGCATCGCGGCATCAACCGGCAGGTGCCTATCCCGGTGGAGCGCTATCGCATGCTCTGCCATCACCTGCAGGCGGCGCCGCGCATCATGCCGCCGCGCCCCTACCACCCTTACCCTGACTACGGCATGTTTTCCAGCGCCTCGCAGGTGCAGATCGACGTCGAGCACGATAAGTTGCTGCCCACGCTCAGGGCATTCGGGGCGCTTGAGCCGCTCAAGGCCCTGCTCTTCTCCAATTCGCCACTCAGCGATGGGGGTATCGACTACCTCTGTGCCCGCGATATGCTCTGGGAGGCGAGCTCACAGGGCTATAATCCGCGCAACGTGGGCCTGTTCGACCCCGTGCCCGCCTCGATCGACGCGCTGGTCGACTATCTGGCGACCACCAGCATCTACTGCACCGAGCGGGGCACGCGCTACCTCAACTTCAGGCCGCTGCCCATTGTCGAGTTCTTTGCCACGCCCCGGATAAGCGGCGAGTACTTCGAGGACGGCGCGTATCACACAACCACCATTGAGCCGCAGGCCTCAGACCTGCTCTACCTGCGCACCTATAAGTTCGAGGACATCACCTTCAGGGGAACCATCGAGTTCCGCAGCGTCTGCTGCCAACCCATCCGTGACACCATGAGCACGGCGGCCTTCCATGTTGGTCTGATGCAGCAGGTCGAGCGCCTCAATGAGCTGCTGGATGCCAACGATGTGCTCTATCAGCGCGGCCACTCGCCAGCCGAGCTCCGCAAGCTCCTGGTGCAGCGCAGGCTGCCCGATTTTGTTGATAGCGAGAAGACCGTGGCACTCCTGCTCAATATCCTGCACCTCGCCGAGGACGGCCTGAGGCAGCGCGGCCTGGACGAGGAGTCCTTCCTGCAGCCACTCTTCGAGCGCGCCCAGAAGCTCGAGCCGCCCGCTCTGCGTATGCTCCGCCAGCGGGAATCCGGCACGCCACTGAACCAGATCATCCGCCAGTACGCCAAACTGTAATGTGCTGTCTTCCCTAAGGAACCACTGATTAACTCATTGCATGCCATCTGGCAGTCTATTTCTCGCCTGTCTGCGTTGGCAAACGGTACCATTAGCACAACTAGTGGTACCATTTGCCGCCTTGACAGCCAAGAAATAGCCAAGCCATCTGGCATACAAGCAGTTAATCAGTGGTTCCCTAACGTTTCAACGAGAACAGGAGCACCAATGGCACGTCCTCAAACCATCGCGGAGAAGATACTGGCTGCCCACGCCGGCTTAGATGAGGTCATTCCCGGGCAGCTCATCGAATGCGACCTCGACCTGGTGTTGGCCAACGACGTCACCGCGCCCATCGCCATCCGCGAGTTCGGGCGCATCGGTGTTCCTCGGGTCTTCGACCCCACCAAGGTCGTCCTGGTGCCCGACCACTACGTGCCCAACAAGGACATCAAATCCGCCGAGCAGGCCAAGATTGTGCGCGACTTTGCCCACGAGCAGGGCATCACCCACTACTACGAGGTGGGCTGCATGGGCGTTGAGCACGCACTTCTCCCCGAGCAAGGCGTTGTGGGCGCGGGCGACCTCGTCATCGGCGCGGATTCGCACACCTGCACCTATGGAGCTTTGGGCGCCTTTGCCACGGGCGTGGGCTCCACCGATGCCGGTGTTGGCTTTGCCACGGGCAAGGCGTGGTTCAAGGTGCCCGAGTCCATCAGGTTCATCATCGACGGCACGCTTGCCCCCGGTGTCACCGGCAAGGACATCATCCTCTATCTTATCGGTCTCATCGGCGTCGATGGCGCGCTTTATGGTGCGATGGAGATTACCGGTACGGCCATCCAGAGCCTCTCGATGGAGGGGCGCCTCACCATCAGCAACATGGCCATCGAGGCCGGTGCCAAGGTCGGCATCATCCCGGTGGACGACGTGACCCGCGCCTACCTCCAGGGGCGCACCGAGCGCCCCTGGATCGAGTACCACGCAGACCCCGACGCCGTCTATGCCCAGACCTACCACATCGCTGCCGCGGATATCCCGCCCACCGTTGCCTACCCGCACCTGCCCAGCAACACCCGTCCCGTGGCCGAGGCGCGTGACGTGCGCATCGACCAGGCCATCATCGGCTCTTGCACCAACGGGCGCATCGAGGACATGCGCCAGGCTGCCGCCGTATTCAAGGGTCACAAGGTGCATCCCAACGTGCGCTGTATCGTCATCCCCGCCACGCAGCTGGTCTACCGCCAGTGCATCGAAGAGGGTCTTACCGCCATCTTCCTCGATGCCAACTGCGCTGTATCCACCCCCACCTGTGGCCCTTGCCTGGGCGGCTACATGGGCATTCTTGCCGCCGGGGAGAAAGCCGTGGCAACTACCAATCGCAACTTTGTGGGCCGCATGGGCGACATCAGCTCCGAGGTCTACCTCACCTCACCCGCCGTAGCCGCCGCCAGCGCCATTCTTGGTCACATCGCCCTGCCGGAAGACATCTAAGGAGCACGCATGCAATTCAAGGGATATGCCCACACCTACGGCCGCGATGTCGATACCGACGTCATCATACCGGCACGCTATCTCAACTCATCTGACAGTGCCGAGCTTGCCTCGCACTGCATGGTCGACATCGACCCCGACTTCACCTCCCGGGTCAAACCAGGTGACATCATGGTGGCTGGGGAGAACTTTGGTTGCGGCTCCTCGCGCGAGCACGCGCCCATCGCCATCAAATATGCGGGCATCGACGTGGTTATCGCCAAGAGCTTTGCCCGCATCTTCTATCGCAACGCCATCAACACCGGTCTCGCCATCCTCGAAAGCCCCGAGGCGGTTGACGGCATCAGCGCTGGTGACACCGTGAGCGTCAATGCTAACAGCGGCATCATCACCAATGAGACCACCGGCGCACAGTATCAGGCGCAAGCGTTTCCACCCTTCATCAGGGCCATAATCGAGCACGGCGGCCTGGTCGAACGCACCATCGCGAATCTTCCTGACTAGTGCCCTGTAACAGCTAAAAATGTACAGAGTCACTTGTTCATATTCCGCATTGCTGCGCTGTCCTTCCTCACATTACGTACAGTGGTGCTCGGTCGGACGCCTTGCACTACGAAATATGTCCGGCGCGACCCTGCACATTTTTAGCTGTTACAGGGCACTAGCGCTTTGAGGGCGAGGCTTTCAAGGCTGCGAGCTCACGCACCTTGCTCGGCGATTCGTTGGGGCTGGCAATGCGGAGCGTACGCTGCTGCCTCCAGATAAGGTAGCTCTCGTCTCAGGTCACCGCGCACGCTTTGTTGCCAGAGGCACTCACCCAAGAAGAGAACCTTATCAAGCAGGTTTCTCGTAAGCAATGCCTTGAGCAGCTGCCTGGGAGAGTAGATCTTCGCACTGGCATGGATGATCTCCCGTTGCAGGTCAGCGGGGGAGATGCGCTGCGGATAGTGGACCACATGACCCCTGCATTTCTCCCAATCCTCATGCAGCAGCTGATCCTTATGCGTCTCATACACAGGGGTTCCTGGGACAAAATACATCGACTGGATTAATACGCCCTTGATGTCGTGCTCAATCACGAAATTGGCCAACCGGTCACCCACGCCCTTGGTGTGGTTGTCGGCACCCACAATAAAGAGCCCCCGCACCCCCAGCCCATGCCTTTGGATGTTGCGCACGGAGCGGATGATGTCGTCGCGTGTGCTCTTCTTGTGGTACTGCGCAAAGGCCTCGTCTTCGAGAAACTCGATCCCCATTGCCACCTCGACGAATCCAGCCCGCTTCATCAGCTCGAGCATCTCGTCGTCAAAACCCAGCTCATAGCGAGCCTGTATGGTGAACGCGTAGTTGATGCCGCTGGCGATGATTGCATCCAGCACGGCAATCGCCCAATCCCTGTCGGCAAAAAAGTTGTCGTCGGTGATCCACAGAAGATGCGCGATGCGGGGGATGCGGCGATCCTCATGAAACGCGATTGCCTGCCGTATATCCTCGACCACGTTCTCGGGGCTCCGCGTGCGCACCTTGTGCCCAAAGTGGCGCACAACGGCGCAGTAGTCGCAGGTATGTGGGCAGCCCCTGGATGCGTGCACCTGCGGCCAAAGGGTGTTGTGCCCCGCCATCTTGCGGTAGCGATACAGCAGGTCACGGTTGGGGATACAGTCGATGTCGCAGGGAGGCTTGCGCTGCCCCGTGCAGACGAGTTTGCCCTCATGCAGGTAGGCAAGCCCGGGAAAATCAAGGGGCTTACCGCTTTGGAGGGCCTCGATGAGCTCCACAATCGACTCATCGCCCTCACCGAGCATGACGCAGTCGCAATGCCGCGCCGCCTCAGGGTAGTTCAGGGAGGCGTGCAGCCCACCCATGACGACCAGGGCATCGGAGTGTTCTTTGATGTAGCGGGCAAGCTCATACCCACGCGGCGCACTGAAGGTGAAAATCCCAATAAAGACGATGTCGGCATCGAGGATATCATCCCATTTGAGCTTTGAGATGGACTCGCTGTACATGAAGCTGTCATCGATGACATCCTTCACGATGGTGGTGAGCGTGAGGAGTCCGGCAGAAGGTGTTCGGATGTATTTCTCGTAGGTGTAGAGGTTTTTGATGGACGCACGGTAGGGAAGATTACCCGGTTCGATAAACCGCACTTTGTTGATATTCATTGCTGCTCCACTTCGTTGTTGCGTGCTGGTCACTCGCTATAGGTGTTGGTGCCATCCGGCCGCTGGAACTCAAGGATGTCGCCTGGCTGGCAGTCGAGCACATCGCAGATGGCGTCTAATGTGGAGAATCGGATAGCGCTTATCTTGCCGGTCTTTATCTTGGAGAGGTTGACGTTGGCCACCC
>JAITTM010000212.1 GCA_031286975.1 Coriobacteriales bacterium | reverse complement strand
GGCTTTCAAAAAACGAACCAACGTAGTATAGCGTATTTCAAAGCAGGGGGAACAGCCTCTTTCCGCCAATTATGCCAATTGCACCAACTACGCGATTCTGTCTTCGAGAACCACGCCATCGATGCCCAGTGTCACGACGCGCAGGGCAAGGGTGGCACCTGACACAGCGAGGGCATCCTGGGCGATGCGAACGATGCCACCGCAGCAGGGCACCTCCATACGCACAACCGTTAAGGACCTCACCGCATTGTGGGAGAAGATCGTGACGAGTTTCTCCCGATACTCGAACGAATCCAATTTGGGGCAGGCGATGAGCAGGGTCTTTCCCAGCATATAGTGCTGCTGAAAGTCACCGTGGCTGAAGGCGCTGCAGTCTGCCGCCAAAAGCAGATCCGCGTCTTGGTAGGCGGGCGACTCAAGGGGCGCCAGAGCCAACTGGATAGGCCATTGCCGCAGCTTAAAGGCAGCCTCGGGCTTCTCCCCAACCGATGCAAGGTGCTCGGTTACGGCGGCTTGGTCAAAGGCAGGTGCCTCGCGCGCCTCAACCTGTAGGGCATCACGTGGACAGACGGGCAGGCAGGCACCCAAGCCATCACAGTAGCTGTCGCTTATCAGGCGGGCTTTGCCGTCAACCACGGCCAGAGCACCCTCAGCGCAGGCGGTGACACACAGGCCACAACCGTCGCATCTCTCTTCATCTATCTGGATCATCGGACGCAACATCGCGGATCCCTTCTCAAAATATGGTAATACTGTGCGGTTCTCTGCGATCCCATTTTGCCACAGCGGATACAGAGTATGCTTTGATGCGGCTCAATTTCCGTTTTCTTTACAACGTACGGACAAAAAATCCATGAAAGCGAGGGGTGCATCATGTTACGAGCTGTTGCAAGTGGATCGTTGGGTCGCGGTGAGCACGGGTGGTTGGACAGCCATTTTCATTTCTCATTCGCGGAATACTACAACCCCGAGAATATCAATTTTGGCGTGCTGCGGGTGCTGAATGACGACATCGTGTTGCCGGGAACCGGCTTTGATACGCACCCACACCAGAACATGGAGATCATCAGCTATGTGATCGAGGGTGCCTTGAGCCATGCGGACAGCATGGGCAATGAGCAGACCCTCACGCGCGGACAGGTGCAGTATATGAGCGCCGGAACCGGTGTCCTGCACAGCGAGTACAACCATGGCACGGTGCCTTTGCGCTTCTTGCAGATATGGATATTCGCCGATGCCAATGAGTATCCGCCACAGTATGGCGGCCAACGCTTCAGGTGGGAGGATCGCATCGATACCTGGCTCCCATTGGCAACCGGCACGGATAACCAGGACTCCGCGGCACCCATCAAGGTGCACCAGGACATCAATGCTTACGCAAGCTATCTGACCACGGATACGAGCCTCCCCTTTGCGGTTGCCAAGGGCCGCCAGGCCTATCTGGTTGTGGCCGAAGGCAAGGCACGTGTCGATGGCATCGGACTGCATGCCCGCGACGCCATCGAGATCACCGAGCAGGACGTGACCGTCACGGCAGAAGAGGACGCGCATATCGTGGTCATCGAGATGCCGCTCGACGAGCAATCTGCTCAAGGGAACCACTGATTAAGCAGCGGATAACTGCCACAGAACAGCAGGATGGCGGCGGCTCTGCGGCACTCACACTTGGATATGTTACGCAGGGGAGAAGGCCCGGTCTTCTCCCCTTGTTCTTTTGTGGCAATTGCGGCATTGTGTCTGTTTACCGACGCGCGACATCGCGCGCTTAACTGCATACGCTTGCAAGGAAGGGGTACTAGGTGGAGAGATTTGAGGTAATGTTACAGGCGCATCCCCATGCTGCGACCGAGCATCTGGTAGAGGATGTCTCTGCGCAGCTTGCGGCGGGAATGCCCAATAGCTGTCCCGTTGAGTTCCTGGCTTCCGCCACACGGATGCTGCTGAGCAGATCCTGTGGCAAATGCGTGCCCTGTCGTGTGGGGCTACGCGCGCTCTTTGACCTGCTGGATGCCATAAGTAGCTTCAAGGCAACGGAGCGCGAACATGCTTTGCTGCGTGCGACAGCTCAGCTCGTCGTCGAAACGGCCGACTGCGCCATCGGCGTTCAAGCAGCGCAACTGGTGCTCGATGGGCTGCATACCTTTGCCGCTGACTTCACAAGCCATATCGAGCAGAAGGTCTGCTGCGACAGCTTCCAGGTTGCCGTGCCCTGTGTGGCGGAGTGTCCGGCGCAGGTGGATGTGCCCGGCTACATCGCCTTGATCAGCGTGGGACGCTACGACGACGCGGTGCAGCTGATACGCAAGGATAATCCGCTCCCTGTTGCCTGCGGACTCATCTGCGAGCACCCCTGCGAAGCCCATTGCCGCCGCGGCCTGCAAGACGACGCCCTTAACATCCGCGGACTCAAGCGTTATGCGACGGTGCACGCCACAACCGACGAACTGCCCCCCGCAGCGGAGCCAACGGGCAAGACCGTCGGTATCGTGGGCGGCGGCCCCGCGGGGCTTACCGCTGCACATTACCTGCGACTCATGGGGCACTCGGTGACGATTTTTGAGCGGCACGAGCATCTGGGCGGCATGCTGCGTTATGGCATACCCTCATATCGTCTGCCGCAGGAGGAGCTTGACCGCGAAACCTCACTCATCACAACGGGCATCACTGTCAAAACGGGCGTGGCCGTTGGAGCGGACATCGACTTCAAGGAGCTGCGAGAGAGGTTTGACGTGGTTTATATCGCCAATGGAGCCCAGCTTGATAAGCGGCTGGGTATTCCCGGCGAGGACGCGCCTGGTGTCATGTCCGCCATAGAACTCCTGCGACGGAACGCCTCGGGCGATTCGCCGGATTTCAGTGGCAAGAGGGTCGCCGTCGTGGGCGGCGGCAACGTCGCCATGGATGCAGCCCGCACCGCCGTCCGCTTGGGCGCGCGGGCGGTCGATATCGTCTACCGCAGGCGCCAGGCGGACATGACGGCGCTTCCGGTCGAGATCGAAGGCGCCATCGCCGAGGGCTGCTTTTTGGCCGAACTCTATGCACCAATCGCCGTTGAGACCGATGCTCAGGGTGCTGTGAGCGGCCTGAAGGTCGCCCCGCAGATCATCGGTGCCATCAAGGATCGTCGCGCCCAGCCGCGCAATGCTGACACCCAGCCGGTGACCCTGCACTGCGACATCGTCATCGTGGCGATTGGCCAGAGCATCGACCTTTCCGCCTTCGAGTCCGCCGCTCTGCCCAGCAAGTGGGGCGCCCTTATCGCAGACGGCCACGGCATCATCAAGGGGCATGCAGGCATCTTTGCCGGCGGTGAGTGCGTAACAGGGCCGAGCAGCGCCATCAAGGCAATCGCCGCAGGCAAGGCCGCGGCAGCCGCCATCGATGGGTATCTCGGCTACAAACACCGTATCTCAACCTCCTTGGAGATACCCGACACCATTCCCCTCGAACAGAGCACCGCGCGCGTGAGCGCCCGGGAGCGCTCCTCCTCTGACAGACGGAGCGACTTCAAGGCACTGGAGATAACGCTTTCGACGGAGGAGGCCTACCAGGAATCCTCCCGGTGCCTCAGGTGCGACAAGCATGGCTTAGGCTCGTTTGAAGGAGGGAGGAACCTTTCATGGTAAACATCACCATCGATGACATCAACGCGGATGTCCCAGAGAACTACACGATCCTCAACGCCGCCAAAAAGCTCGGTATCGAGGTGCCCACCCTCTGTTTTCTCAAAGAACTCAATGAGGTGGCGGCCTGCCGTATCTGTATGGTTGAGATAGAGGGGTACAACCGCCTGTCTGCCGCCTGTAATACACCTGTTTTTGAGGGCATGGTCGTCAAGACGCACAGCCCACGCGTGCGCAAGGCGCGCAAGGCGAACCTGGAGCTCATCCTCTCACAACATAACACGGCCTGCACCACCTGCGTGCGCAGCGAGAATTGCAGCCTGCAGACGCTCACCAAGAAATACAACCTCACCGAGACACCCTATCGCCAGCATGTGGCCAACGTTATCTGGCCGCAGACGTCGCCGCTGATCCGTGACGCGGATAAATGCGTCAGCTGCCTGCGCTGCATCAATGTCTGCCGCACGATACAAGGGTTGGGGGTCTGGGGTCTTGAGGGCGTGGGCACACGCACGCACGTGGGGCTGAGCGAGGGCAGGGATATCTTCGAAACCGACTGCACCTATTGCAGCCAGTGCGTCACCCACTGCCCCGTTGGCGCCTTGCATGAGCGCAACGATGTCGAGACCGTATTGGGCTTTATCGACGACCCCACACTGACAACCGTGGTGCAGGTCGCCCCTGCCGTGCGCACCTCCTGGGCGGAGATGCTGGGCATACCCGCAGACGAGACAAGCATAGGCTATCTGGCAGACGCACTCAGAAAGGTGGGCTTTACCTACGTCTTCGACACCTCCTTCAGCGCCGACGTGACCATCATGGAAGAAGGCTCCGAGCTCGTGTCACGCCTGGGCAACCCCGAGGCAACGCTGCCCATGTTCACCTCCTGCTGCCCCGGCTGGATACGCTTTGTCAAAAGCCAGTATCCCCAGCTTCTGCCCCATATCTCGACCACCAAATCACCGCAGCAGATCTTTGGCGAGCTGACCAAGACTTACCTTGCCCAGAAAAACGGGCTTGACCCCGCCAAGGTTCGTTGCATCTCGATCATGCCCTGCGTATCCAAGAAGGACGAGGCGGCAAACACCCCCTTTGTCTTGGATCCCACGGAGCTTGAGGTCGATGCCGTGCTCACCACACGCGAGCTCCCGCGCCTTCTGGCCGCCGCGTCAGTGGATGTCGAGCGACTGGAGAGCAAAGGCTTCGACGACCCACTGGGCGAGGCCTCCGGTGCAGGCTTCATCTTTGGGGCGACCGGCGGCGTCATGGAGGCGGCGCTGCGGAGCGCCTACTTCCTGGTGGAGGGCACAAACCCCGATCCTGATGCCTTCAAGGCGATACGGGGTTTGCGCGGTTGGCGCGAAGGCAGCTTCACCGTGGGTGGCACCGAGCTCAAGATCGCGATCGCCCACGGTCTTGAGAACGCACGCGAGCTCATCGAAGCGGTGCTTGCTGGCACCGTCAACTACCATTTTATCGAGATCATGACCTGTCCCGGTGGCTGCGTGGGCGGCGGCGGCCAGCCCATCATCGACGGCAAAGAGCTCGCCGAGGGGCGCGCCAAGAAGCTCTATGCAGAAGACGCGTCCGTTGCGCTGCGCTTCTCGCACGAGAACCAGTCGGTGCTCAAAGCCTACGAGGAGTACCTGGAGGCTCCCTTCTCCCATAAGGCGGAGCATCTTCTGCATATCGAGTACGGCGAACTGTTGGAGCAGTGCGGAGCCAAAGGAGAAGACAGATGACGCCTGCGGCTTTCAGGCGCGCAGCCTCGCTTGCGCTCGTCTGTATCCTCAGCTTTGCAACGGCGCTGGGCATGCTTGCCTGCTCGTCGGGCACTGCTGATGAGCCGACAGACGCGTCGTTGGCCGCACCCCAGGCCAACGAGCCCAGCTCACCGCCAGCGGAGGACAAACCTCCGCTGCGCGTGGCCTCCCTCAAAGGGCCTACCTCGATCGGGCTTGCGCATGAGATGACGCTTGATAAGACCCGCTCTTCCCTGCCGCTTTTTGAGTACTCGATCTACGGCGCTGGGGATGAGATCGTGCCCCTTTTGGTGCAAGGCGAACTCGACATCGCCCTTATCCCCGCGAACCTCGCCGCGACGCTGTACAGCAAGACCGAGGGCGACATACAGGTCATTGGCATCAACACCCTTGGTGTGCTGTATGTGGTAACCGGCGATGCCAGCGTCACGTCCATCGCCAGCTTGGATGGGCGCAGTGTGTATATGACCGGCAAGGGTACGATACCCGAATACACCATCCGCTACCTTTTGCAGGAGCATGGGCTTTCTGCTGATGACGTGAGCCTGGAGTTTCTTGCGGAGCCCTCCGAGGTTGCCGCGCGCCTCGCCGCCGACCCCGCTGCCGTGGGCATCCTGCCGCAACCGTACGCGGCATCGGTGACCATCAAGAACCCGGAGCTGGCACTTGCGCTCGATCTTACCCATGAGTGGCAAAGCGTGCAGAGCGACCCTAGCCTCACGTTGGTGACCGGCGTGACCGTAGCGCGCAGCGAGGTGATCGAGCAGCGACCGGATGATATCGCCAGCTTCCTTGAGCGCCAGAGAATCTCGACGGAATTCGCGCAGACGGACATCGAGCAGACCGCCACGAATCTGGTCGAGCTGGGCATCTTTGATAACACCAATCTGGCCGAGGCCGCGATTCCCTACTGCAACATCATCCACATTACTGGCTCCGAGCTTAAAAAGACCCTCAGCGCCTATCTCGCTGTGCTCTACGGGCAAGACTCTGCTGCCGTAGGCGGTGCCCTGCCGGGAGATGATTTCTATTACAACAGCTAGGAAACTGCTGTTCAAGACGGGGGTCATCCTTTTTTGGCTGCTCGTCTGGCAGCTGGTTGCCCTGCTGGTAGACAACGCGATTCTGCTCAGTGGCCCGCTTGACACCTTGCTGGCGCTTGCGGCTGATGCCGTGACCGTCGGTTTTTGGCAGAGCATCGGTTTCTCGCTGCTGCGTATCGTGCTGGGCTTTCTGCTTGCCTTAAGTCTGGGTACACTGGTGGCACTGGCCACTTTGCGCCTGCCTCACCTTGCGACGGTGCTCGCCTTGCCTATCAACTTCATCAAGAGCACGCCGGTGGTCTGCATCATCGTCTTGCTCCTCATCTGGATGGGCTCCGGGTGGCTTTCAGTGGCCATCGTCGCTCTGGTGGTCTTTCCGCCCGCATACTTCACCATGCGCGAAGAGGCAGCCAATGTCGATCTGCGCCTCAAGCAGATGCTTGCGGTCTTCTCCGTATCATGGTGGCGCCGCTTTGTGACGCTCTATTGGCCCAGCGCCTTGCCCTTCTTGCGCTCCAGTGCACAGGTCAGCGTTGGCATGGCATGGAAATCCGGCATCGCCGCCGAGATGATCGGCATCGCCCATCTCTCGATAGGCGAAGCAATCTATCTGTCCAAAGTGCAGCTCGATTCAGCCCAGCTCTTCGCCTGGACCATCACCATCGTCCTGCTCAGTCTTCTTTGTGAGAAGACCGTGCTTGCCCTGCTCGCGCACAGCCAGAACCTGCTGACCGCAACACTCCGTCTTGGCGTGCAGGCCAAGACAGCCTCCAACGTAGCCGTTACCGCGCCGCAGTCATCCCCCATCCAACTCATAGGTCTCAGCAAGGGCTATGAGGGGCGCACCGTTATCTCAGACCTCACCTTCACCTTTGAGCCTGGCGGGCGTTATTGCCTCAACTCCCCCTCCGGCTCGGGCAAGACCACGTTGCTCTCGCTCGTCTTGGGTTTGATCATGCCGGATCAGGGCTCTGTGAAAGGCGCGCAGGATATCAGCGCCGTGTTTCAGGAACCGCGGCTTTTTGAGGGCAGGGATGCCCTGCAAAACGTCCTGCTCGTCTGCGGCCGTCAGCGAAGCCGCGCCCACTGCAAGCAACTGCTGCTTGAGCTTCTCCCTCCCGAGTCGCTCACGCTGCCGGTTGCCCAACTCTCAGGGGGCATGAAGCGACGCACCGAATTATGCCGCGCACTGGCCGCAGTCTCGCGTTGCGTGGTCTTGGATGAGCCCTTCACCGGGCTTGATGAGGCAAGCAAACGACAAGCGATCGCCTTTATCCAAGCGCATCTGCACGGCCGCAGCCTCCTGCTCGCAACCCACAATGCCGAGGACGCCGCCTTGCTTGGCGCCACAATCATAGAGTTCTCATAGTAAGACACCGCTTATGAATAATGACCCCCCGGGCTTTGCCAGCCTGAGATGCGCGCCAGTACCCGCTGATAGCAGAGTGCGTCAGGACTCACATGCCTTGGCACCGGCCGGGGGTTCTACACTTCGCCTTTGAGGTGGAGTCTGAGTTTTGCCAGCACGTGGTCGAGGTTGATGGGTTTGCCTATGTGATCGTTCATGCCAGCAGCCAGCGCCTTCTCGATATCCTCCTTGAAGACATTCGCTGTCATGGCGATGATGGGTATCGCCTGCGCCTTGGGTGTGTTGAGCGCGCGGATGCTCTGGGTTGCCTGATAGCCATCCATCTCGGGCATCTGCACATCCATGAGGATAGCATCAAAGGCATCGGGATTCTCACTGAACTTCTGCACCGTGACAATCCCGTTCTCGGCAACGGTTATCCGCAAGCCGGTGGGCTCCAGCAACGCGAGCACGATCTCCTGGTTGACCTCGACATCCTCGGCAAGCAGGACGTGATAGCCCGCAAAATCGTTACCTGCGCCATCCGTGGCATCCCCCACATCAGACTGCGACTCCTGCTCGGTTTGCCTCCCCTGCTCAAGCACGCAGGTAAAGGAGAAGGTCGAACCGCGTCCCAACTCTGACTCTATCCCTATCTCCCCGCCCATCATCCTGACGATACGCTGCGAGATGACAAGCCCCAGCCCGGTGCCGCCAAATTTGCGCTGCGTGCCACTCTCGGCTTGCACAAAGGGGTTGAAGAGGCGCTCCTTCTGCTCGTCAGTGATGCCGATGCCCGTGTCGCGCACATCGACTTGGATGCGCAGGTACCCCGCTTCCTCGCTGAGGTAGCGCGCCGCAAGGTCGATGGTGCCGCCCCTGGGAGTGAACTTCACGGCATTGGACAGCAGATTGGTGATGACCTGCGCCAGCCGTTGGTCGTCGCCGTAGCACATCGGGGGGATGCGCTCGTCGATCTGCACCCTGAAGACCTGCCCCTGCTCCTCGACCTTGAAACCGATGACATCCACAACGGTTTGAACCATGTGCCTGAAGTCGAAATCCTGCAGGGACAGCTCGAGTTTGTCCGCTTCGATCTTGGACATATCGAGGATGTCATTGATGACGCCCAGGAGATGGTTGGAGGCATCGCCTATCTTGCCAAACGCGTAATCCTTGCGCTCGATATCAGTGGCAGCGGCCCCGATGGCGGTCATCCCGATAATGGCATTCATGGGCGTGCGCATCTCATGACTCATATTGGAGAGAAAATCGCCCTTTGCATGGCTTGCACGCACCGCCTCCTCAAGCGCCTTCACACGCTCCTTCTCGATGATATCGCGGCTCACCGCACCGGCAATGGCGCCCACAACGGAACCGACCAGCTGCCGATCGCTCTCGCTCCAGCTGCGGTAGTGCTCGCACTCCTCAATGCACAGCAAACCCCAAAGGTCGCCGCCAACAGAGATGGGCGCCCAGATGAAGCTCTTGAGGCCATCTACCTCAAAGACGCGGTACGCACCGTCGTAATCGTCGTGGATGTTATTGCAATAGACAGGTGCCATCGAGCCCGACTCCGGCAGTGCGGCCGGAAAAGCGCAGGCAAATGCCGCACCAAATTCTGTCTGAGAAGGATCGGGAATCCACCGCTCGTTTATCGCCCAGGTATAGACAGGCTGCCCCTCCCCGGTTGCCGCGTCTGCAACAACAATAAGCGTGCGCGTGGCCTGCAAGAATTCGCTGACCTGCCGCAAGGCCTCTTGGATGAGCTCATGCATGGGACAGTTGGAAATGAAGCTCTGCGACAGAGAGGACATGAGCTGCTGCTGGCTCAGGCGCACACGGAGCAGTTCGTCTTGTGTGCCCAACTCCGTAAGAGTGGATTCCAGCGCCTGAGACGTGCGCAGGTTCTTCTTGCGCTCCTCGTCAAAGATCGCCTTCTGGAACTTAATGACCGCACCAACCACCGAGCCGAGTATCAGAACAGAGAAGATGCTGTCCTCGACCTGCTGAAAAAGCGTCAGATCGTTTACCACCAGTTGGGGGAAGACCGCAGCGAGCACATAACAGACGGCGATGGTCAGCATATGCAGCACCAGCATGACCACCAGCGCCTTGCCCTCCAAAAGGAACCATATGATAACCAGGCTGAGGATGAAGTAGGCAGCAAAAACGCCGTTTTGGCCTCCGAGGAAGAAGAACGCCAGCGGAAAGAATATCTCGCTGATGAGAATGACCGCAACCCAGGTACCAAATCGATAGAGATGATAGCGATTGCAGAAGTAGATGAGGACAGTGAGACTCAAAACAATAAAAGCATTGATGGCGATAAGCAGAGGGTTTGAACCTACGATGAGGCGAGAGACAAGAACACAGAATGCCCCCGCAAGGCCCACAAAGAATATCATGTTGATCATACGAGCGCTGATGTCGAGATGCTCGCTAAGGACAGAGCGCACGATGAGTCTCTTCAGTCTTTCAAACACCTTGCTCTGCCCTAATTTCGCTCCGATTGCCCCAGCTTTGCCGCGCTCACATAGTCTCTCATGACCCAGCCTATTCCGCAAGCACAGCAGCAGGAATTTGACAAATGTCCTCGCTTTGCTCAGAATGCAAACCAACAAAATACAAAACCGTTGATGTGGAGATAAAAACGGGCGCTGCACTCACAGAGAGCCGGGGTGCTGAGAATCCGGCAGAACGCAACCTGTTAAATGGGCCACGGAGGGCGCAGTCAAAGGCGAGCATGAAAGGCCGAGTATTCTGCGACGTAGGGCACGCGTCAGTTGCCAGGAGTATGTTGGTACTCCACAAAGAGCAGATGCGTCCCGTATCTGAATCAAGGTGGCACCGCGGATTTCCTGTCCGTCCTTGGCGATAAGCTTTGGGCGGTTTTTTTGTGGGCGCGGCACCTACCTGCTGCTGTGCACAACAACAGGAAAAGGATGGCAGGATGCAACCGACTATCGAAACAGCACGCAAACTGGCGCAGGGCTATAGCGCCGTGCCCATCTACAAGGTACTGCCCGAGACGGCGCGGGACCCTTTGGAGCTTTTCAGGGTGCTCAAGAAACTCAGCCGTCATTGCTATCTGTTCGAGAGCCTGGAGGATCCAGGCCAATGGGGGCGTTATACCTTTCTGGGATACGATCCCACGGTCGAGCTCACCTGCACCGACGGTCTTCTGCGCATAAATAACGGCTCCTCCATTGCGCTTGAGACCCGTGACCCTGGGCGCTACATCGAGCAGCTCCTTGCCGATTACGCAAGCCCGCAACTGCCGGAGCTGCCGCCGTTCACGGGTGGGCTTGTGGGCTATTTCTCGTACGACTACTGCAAATACGGCGAGCCCCTGCTGGATATCGACTCGAACGACCAGGAGGGTTTTAAGGACGTCGATCTCATGCTCTTTGACAAGGTCATCGCCTATGACCACCGGGAGCACCGCCTCTTCTTGATTGCCACTGTGCGCACCGATGCTCTTGATGAGAACTACCACAAGGCTCTGCATGAGCTGGATGCGTTGGCACGGGTGGTACAAGACGGAGAAGCCCAAGATGTCGAGCCACTCAAGCTCCTGGGCGGCTTTGAGCCACTCTTCACCGAGGACACCTACTGCGCCATGATAAAGCGCGCCAAGACCTACATCCATGATGGCGATATCTTTCAGGTGGTGCTCTCAAACCGCTTGGTGGCGCCGGCTCAGGGCAGCCTCTTTGACACCTACCGCGCACTGCGTGACAGCAACCCTTCTCCCTATATGTTCTATTTTTCCAGCGACGATGTCGAGATTGCGGGGGCATCGCCGGAGACTTTGGCTAAGTTGGTTGACGGGCAGGCGTTCACCTTTCCTCTGGCGGGCACACGCCCTCGGGGGGCCACGCCGGCAGAGGACGCGGCGCTTGAGCACGACCTGCTCACCGACGCAAAGGAGCTCGCCGAGCACAACATGCTGGTCGACCTGGGTCGCAACGACGTGGGCAAGGTGAGCCGCTTTGGCACCGTGGAGGTCGAGCGCTACCTCGATATCCTGCGCTTCTCGCACGTCATGCACATCGGTTCCACGGTGAGCGGCCGTATAGCTGCGGACAAAACCGCGCTTGACGTGATTGATGCCATCCTGCCCGCGGGAACGCTGAGCGGCGCACCCAAGTTGCGCGCCTGCCAGATCATCCACGAGCTCGAGGGCAACAAACGGGGCATCTACGGCGGTGCCATCGGCTATCTGGGGTTCAACGGCAACATGGATACCTGCATCGCCATACGCCTCGCCTTTAAGAAGAATGGCAAGATCTTTGTGCGCTCGGGCGCTGGCATCGTCGCCGACAGCGTGCCCGCCAACGAGTACGCCGAGTGCCGCAACAAGATACAGGCCGTTATCAACGCGCTACATGCCGCCGAGGGTGGTTATGAGGTGAGCGCATCATGATCCTGCTCATCGACAACTATGACAGCTTCACCTTCAACCTCTATCAGATGGTGGGAGCGCTTAACCCCGCTATCAAGGTTGCGCGCAACGACGAGCTCAGCCTAAGTCAGATCGAGGAGCTCGCGCCCTCGCACATCATCATCTCGCCGGGGCCGGGGCGACCGGAGGACGCAGGCATATGCCCCGAACTTATCCGCAGCTTTGCCGGTCGCACTCCCCTGCTGGGTGTGTGTTTGGGACATCAGGCCATCTGCCAGGTCTTTGGCGCGACCATCACCTATGCCCCGGCACTTGTGCATGGCAAGGCATCGCTGATGGAGGTCGATACGCAGACAACGCTTTTTTGGGGACTGCCCCCCACCCTGCAAGGCGCACGCTACCACTCGCTGGTTGCGGCACCTGACACCATACCCGCAGAGCTCTGCGTGACGGCGCGCGCCGCAGACGGCGAGGTCATGGCCGTACAGCACCGTGACTACCCCCTCTTTGGCCTGCAATTCCACCCCGAGTCGATTCTCACCCCCCAAGGAGCTGCGATACTGAAGAACTTTTTGGACAGATGCGAAAGGAGCACCATATGATACAAGAGGCAATCGCACGAGCGGCACAAAAAGAGTGCCTTGGCTACCAACTTGCCGAGCAGGTCATGGACGAGATGATGGGCGGCAAGACCACTGATATCCAGATGGCGGCCTATCTCACCGCCATGGCCGTCAAGGGCGAGACCATCGAGGAGATAACCGGCTCAGCAGCCGGTATGCGCAAGCATTGCATCCGTCTGCTGCATGAGATGGACGTGCTTGAGATCGTTGGCACCGGTGGTGATCACAGCAACTCCTTCAACATCTCCACCACCTCGTCGATGGTCATCAGCGCCGTGGGTATCCCTGTGGCAAAACACGGCAACCGTGCCGCTACCTCCAAATCGGGTGCGGCGGACGTGCTGGAGGCTCTGGGCGTCAACATCACCGTGTCGCCCGAGAAGAGCCTGCAACT
>JAITTM010000109.1 GCA_031286975.1 Coriobacteriales bacterium | reverse complement strand
AGCGCTCCTCGCGGCGGTAATCGACGCGGCCCACTGTGGCTGCCAGCGAGCACTCCACCGCGGGCGAGGCCATAAGCGGATAGAAAGTAGTTTGGCTCGCACCGCTCTCGAGCACGCAGGCGAGGTCGTGGATGAGCATCTCCTCGGTCTGGCTGGGAAAGTTGAATATCATATCGACGTTGAGATTGGCGAACATACCGTTAACCTCTTGCAGCCGCCCCAGCATCTCCATGCTCGAACCGTACTTCTCATAGCGCTCCATCTTGCAAAGAAGCCCATCGTCAAAGCTCTGCACGCCCACGCTCAAGCGCTGCACACGCCCCACCAGCTGCTCCAGCACGCTGGGAACCAGGTGGTTGGGATTGGTCTCGCAGCTGACCTCCTTGATGCCAAAGAGCTCGCGTGCCAGATCGATGGTGGCACAAAGCTCGTCAACCATGACGGTGGGCGTGCCGCCGCCGATATAAAGCGCTTTGAAGTCGTAGCCCATGCGCTTGAGCATCTGCATCTCCGCGCGCAGGTTCTTGAAGTAGGGCAGCGCACGTTGCGGCGCAAAGGGAAACCGGTTAAACGAGCAATAAGGGCAGAGCTGCTCGCAAAAAGGCACGTGCGCGTAGAGCATGTACGCCTGCCCCGGCCTGGGTGCCGGCACCTGCGTGTCTGTGGTGGGTTTAAGGCTCAGGTAGCGCTCATTAAGCGTACGCATAACCAGCGATTGGATACGTTCTGTCAGCATTTGGTGGGGCTCCATTCTTGTTACGGGCACCTTAGGCAGTATACTGGGCACAGCAAACTAAAACGAGAGGTTCGCCCATGAAAGACGCCGCCCCCGCCCCAAACCAACACGCCCTCGATCTGACTCCCGTAACCGCGCCCAGAGCAGCGCAGGCTCTGGCACAGGTGACGCATATTTACAGCGATATCGATGGTACCCTATTGGCTCCCGGTGGCAAGCTTCTCGCCAATCATGTTGGCGAGCCGTCAACCGCCGTGGCTGAAGCGCTGGTCGCGCTCGCGCGGGCGGGCGTCGCCGTGACCCTGGTAACCGGACGCAACCGCGCGCAGGGTGTCGAGATTCTCCGCCTGCTCAACCTGCAGGATTTTTTGGGCGAGATGGGCACGGTCGTGCTGCACGGCTATGGCCCCACGGGAGCAGTCAGCTACGCCTTGGGCGACTGGCACCAGTTGGTATGGGAAGAAGGCCGTGCCCCCGGCGAGCTGCCAGTCGGCACAACTCCCCGGCAGCTCGTCGAGCAGAGCGGTGCGCTTGAGCGTCTGCTGCAACGGTTTGCTGGCAGGCTGGAACCCAACAACCCCTACTCGAGTTCGCATGAGGTCACCATCTCGTTGCGGGGCGCTGTCGATCTGGCAGAAGTGACCGACTTTCTCAGCAATGAATGGCTGCCACTCCAGCTGATGGATAACGGCGTGATCCACCCACCGGTGCACAACCTGGTTGCCGCGCCAGAGATACACTCCTACCACCTTATGCCGCGCAATACCTCCAAAGCGCAGGCGGTTGTCGCCGACATGGCGCGGCGCGGTCTGCGTCGCGAGCAGACCGTCGCCATTGGAGACGCCGTTGGCGACATCGAGGTAGGCCGCTGCACGGGCAGTCTGGTAGTGCCCCACAACGCGCTTGAATCCGCTGCGGTGGTTGCGGCATTGCGAGCGCGGGGTACCAGCGGCGGGAGCGGCGCGGATACGGGCGATGGCGCCAGTGACGGCAAGCTGGGAGTTGCGGGCGGGGGCGGGGGCGCGGGGGGCGACGGGGACAGCACGAGTGCCGCGGATTCGAGGCGCCTTCTCACCTTTTGCACAGCAGGGAGCACCGCCGATGGCTGGGTGGAGTTCGCCCATGCCCTGCTTGCGGCAAAACGCACGATGTCCCCCGGTGCGTGAGAGCTCAGCCCACCCAAGGTTTGTGCGGTGGACAACCCGAGAGAGTCTCAGGCTTTCTTGTTCACCTGAATCGAGATCCTGATGAGGTAATTCTGAGGCTCCACGATGGCGACCTCATTGAGCGGGTACTCCTCGTAGGCTGAACCGATAATCTCCAGCCCCTGTTTTTCGATGAAGTTCAGCAGACGGATGTAGAGTTCGTCTGTCTGGCCATAGTCGCCGTGCGTGTAGCCGGTGACGTACCAGCCCGCGGGCTTCACATCGGGCGATCCGGGACGGTAGAAATAATAGCGCTCGGGCCAAAACCAGTCGTGCTGCTTGATGCGACCCGCGGGAAAATAGCCCCAGGCCGCCCAGTTCAGGTTCATGTTGGGATCCACCGTCCTGCAGTGGTCATAAAAACTCACCAGCGCGTCATAGTTCGTCCGCCCGTTGGAGTAGTCGTTCTTCGGCCCCATGAGCACCGATTGCGCCTTCTGATAGTGATAGATGATCTGCGTCTCATCGATGTCGCTGACCTCTTCGATCATGGAGTGAAGGGTGTTGAGAAGGTTGAGCGAGCGCTGCAATTGGTCGATCTCGTGCTCGAGCCCCGCGGCAAGCCCGCTGAATTTCTCCGAGAACAACTCTGGCGTGCGGCACTCAAGCAGATCCTTGATCTCGTCCAGAGGCATGCCAAGCGATTGAAAGGTATGAACCATACTGATGATCGAGATCTGGTCATGCGAGTAATAGCGGTAGTTGTTCTCAGCGCGCGCAACGGGTTTGACCAGCCCGATTTTGTCGTAAAAAAGTAGTGTTGCGCGAGATGTCATTGTATAATGCGCCAGCTCGCTAATGGAGAAAAGTCCGTTTTTCATATTCGCCCCTTGCTTGTGTGTCAAATTCACATAGTACCGCTATCAAAGCCACAGGGCGAGTCTTTTGTTCAAAAAATGCGCAAATCGGGAAGAAGGCCGCGCTCTGCGGCGAGCACGACCTTCTCCCAAAATCTTTGGGTCTCTTTGCCTGAGCTTAGAAGACGGGCACTACCACGCCGCCGTAGGTGTTGTTGATGAAGTCGAGGGTCTGGATGGAGGTAAGGGCTCTAACCAGCGCCTGCACGTCGGGATTGCTCTCGTTACCGGCCTTGACGGCGACGATGTTCGCGTAGGTCTGGGCGGCAAGGGACGCGGCGTCCTCTGAGGCGAGGATCTTGTCGGAGGATATCTGGGCATCAAGCGCGTAGTTGCCGTTGATCACGGCGACGGATACCTCAGCGAGCTGGCGGGGCACGGCGGCAGCCTCGACCTCGACAAACTCGATGTTCTTGGGGTTGGAGACGATGTCACGCGGGGTGATGGTTAAATCAGCATCTGCTGGCAGGGTGATAAGACCTTGGGCGGCCAAAAGTTGCAGGGCGCGCGCCTCGTTGGTGGTATCGTTGGGCACGGCGATCTTGGCACCATCGGCGATGTCCTCAAGCGAGGCGGCGGTGCCGGCATAGATGGCAAGGGGCTCAAAGTGGATGGAGGCGACGGACACGATGTCGGTACCGTTCTCCTTATTAAAGTCAGTGAGGTAGGGCTGGTGCTGGAAGTAATTGGCATCAATCTCGCCGTCCTGCACGGCGGTGTTGGGGATCACGTAGTCGGTGTACTCGATGATCTGCAGGTCGATACCCTCTGCTGCCAGGGCATCCTTAACGGATGCGAGTATCTCTGCATGTGGTGCCGGAGAAGCGCCGACCTTCAAAACGCGCAACTCTGCCGCAGGGGGAAGCACCTCCGGCGTGGGTGCCGTCTTGTCGTCGGCCGGAGCCGAGACGCAGCCAGCCAGCGCCAGGCTGGCGATGAGCAGGGTGCTCAATACGGCGAGCAGATAGGTTCTCAGGTTCTTTCTCAAATGCTTTGCTTTCATGGTTTTCCCTCTTTCTTGTTTACTTGCCTCCCAGCAAGTTGACCTCTTTAGGTCGGATTATTTGCAGAGAGCCTTTGGTTGCCTGCCCACCACGCGAATCGAGCAAAACGCATATCTCCGTGTGCGAGATTCGCAGCCTGTTTGGCTCTAACCTGTGGCTCCCTACCTTTTGTCGATCTTGCGAGCGACTATGTCGCTGATGCTTTGCACCAGTTGGACCAAGATGATGATGATGAGTATGGTCACGAGCATGATTTCGTCCTGATATCGATAATAGCCAAACCTGATGGCGATGTCGCCCAAACCGCCGGCACCCAGAGCCCCCGCAATCGACGAGTACCCTATCAGACAGATAAAGGTGACAGCAGCGCCGCGAACCAGCGAGGGCAGACTCTCCTTAAGGTGCACCTTGGTGATGATCTGCACCGTGTTTGCCCCAAACGCCTGCGCCGCCTCGACAAGCCCCGGGCTCGTCTCGCTAAAGGAGTTCTCGACCATGCGGGCAACAAAGGGAATGGCGCTGATCGTCAGCGGGACGATAGCCCCCAGCACGCCCATTGACGTTCCCACCAACAACCGCGAGACCGGTATCAACGACACCATCAGGATAATGTAGGGAATGGAGCGACCCATGTTGATAATCCAGCCCAAAACCGCATTGAGCACCGGCTGGGGCTTAAGCGAGCCCGGCGAGGTGATGGTAAAAACCATGGCGATGGGAATACCGATGGCGTAGGCTATCAGCGTGGGCACGGCGGTCATGGCAAGCGTAGCAAAGGTGCCGCCGATAAACAGGTCGCCATACTCCGCAAAAAAGCTAGCGATTGCATCAAACATCGACGTTCACCAGCCTCAGAAGTTGCCTCGTTATCGACGCCTGTGGGTGGCTGAATACCACCTGCACCTCGCCCTGCTCCACAATTTGCGCGCCATCGATGACGGCCACCTTGTTGCACGCCGCCTCGACAACCGACATCGCGTGCGTGATGATGACAACAGTGACACCCAGCGTCGCGTTGATGTTTTTGAGAAGCCCGAGTATTGAGTCGGTTGTGAGTGAATCAAGCGCACTGGTTGCCTCGTCGCAGAGCATGATGCGCGGACGGTTTGCCAGCGCCCGCGCGATGGCCACGCGTTGCTGCTGTCCGCCGCTGAGTTGCGCGGGGTAGCTCCTGGCCTTCTCGCTCAGGCCCACCAGTTCGAGCAGTTCAAATGCGCGCGCGCGGGCCTCTCCTTTGTTGTCGTGCCTGATTTCCAGGGGAAAGAGCACGTTTTGCAGCACTGTGCGCTGCGCAAAGAGGCTGAAGTCCTGGAAGATCATACCGATGCTGCTGCGCAGATCGAACAGCTGGCGACCTTTGTAGTTGGTCACGTCTATCCCGTCGATAAGCAGCTGGCCGCTCGTGGGGCGCTCAAGCAGGTTGA
>JAITTM010000074.1 GCA_031286975.1 Coriobacteriales bacterium | reverse complement strand
CTTTTCTTGTATTTGGGTATGGTTGCACGCTGACAAGCACAATGGGATGGCTGTAGACAATCTGTAAGGTAACGGAGGGTTTTGCGTCACGCACGAAACAGAGCTGGCACTCTAATAGTCTGATTCAGCTATTCTTCTTCGGGCTCGTTGGGGGCGGGCGGGGTGTGGGTTACGCGCAGCATCGAGATGCGGTGGCGACGCATCGACTGGACCTTGAAGGTGTAGCTGTCAATATCAAGGCTATCCCCTACTTGCGGCATGCTGTCGATGGTGTCGAGGAGCCAACCGGCGATGGTCTCGTAATCCTCACTCTCCTTCACCGGAAAGCCCAGCTCGAGGGCGTCATCGATAGGAAAACGCCCGTCGATGAGCCACTCGTTGCTGGAGAGTTGCGTCTGATATTTGTTGTCGGGATCGTATTCGTCTGAGATGTCGCCCACGATCTCCTCCACGATGTCCTCGACGCTGATGATGCCTGCCGTGCCGCCGTACTCGTCGATGACGATGGCGACCTGGCTGTGCGAGGTCTGCATCTCGCCCAACAGGGGCAAGATGTCCTTGGTCTCGGGCACAAAGAGGGGGTCGCGCATGAAGCTGGTGATGGGCTCGTCCTCGCGGTCGTCAATGAGGGGGGCGAGCAGATCCTTGACCATGGCGATGCCCACGATGCGGTCGGTGCTCTCGTGGTAGACCGGCACGCGCGAATAGCCCGTGCCCCGCATGCGGCTGATGGTCTGGTAGACGGTGGCATCGTCCTCGATGGCGATGATATCGACGCGCGGCGTCATGACCTCACGCGCCACGGTGTCGCCCAGGTCGAAGATCTCGTGGATCATGCGCTTCTCCTCGTCAAGCAGGGTTTCCTGCTCGGTGACGAGATACTTGATCTCCTCCTCGCTCACGCTTTGGCGGTCCTCGGCGCCTTTGATGCCAAAGAGCCGCGCCACCAGATTGGTCGAGGCGCTGAGCAGCGTGACCACGGGGCTCGCCAGGCGCTCGAACACGCGGATGGGGCCGGCAACGCTGAGGGCCACACTCTCCGCGTTTGAAAGCGCTATCCGCTTGGGCACGAGCTCACCGATGATGAGGGTCACGTAGCTCACCAGCAGTGTGGTGAACACAACGCTGACGGCAGGCGCGGCAGCGCTTATCCAGCCGATGCCAAAGCCCTCAAGCCAGCTCGCTATGGGCTGGGCAAAGGTAGTCGCGGCAACGGCGGACGCGCCAAAGCCCACAAGCGTGATGGCGACCTGGATGGTCGCGAGCAGACGATCGGCATCGGCGGCGAGTGCCACGGCCTTCTCCGCCTTTTTAGAGCCCTCATCAATCTGCTGTTGCAGGATGGAGCGCCGGGCGTTGATGAGTGCCATCTCGCTCATGGAGAAGTACCCGTTGATTATGACGAGGATCAGGGTGAGGAGTATGCTGAACGCTATGCTCATCTAGTGCGACACTTCCGTTCGGTCGGGTGATGGGGTGGGTGCGGGTGCAGCGGCAGGCGTGGGAGCGGCTGCCGTGGCGGCTGATGCGGCGGCTGTCGCGGCGGCTGATGCGGTGGCTGATGCGGTGGCGGCTGTCGCGGCGACGCGGGGGCGAACCCACTCGATGAAGGCATCAGCATCGGCCAGCGCCACATCGCGAAGCGCTGTTCGCGTGCCGCTTACGCCAGCCGCGGTGGTGGCGCCGATGGTCGCCAGCTTGCGCCAGCGCTGAAGCGGCGTCTCGCGATTGGCCGCCCACTGTATTTTCTTGCGCGGCATGTGGGTGGTGGTTTGCCCAAAGGAGCCCTGCTGTATGGTCAACATTCCCTGATTATACCCATAGGCAGCATGGCGATACCAGAGAATGCCTGCAAAGATGCGCCAAACCATGATAATCGCCACGGGAATGACCGCGAACACCGTTGCGAGCGTCTGGTGCTCCGTTGGCACGACGAGCGGCACAAAAAAGCCGAGAAGCCCCACGAGAAAGAGCGCACAGGGCACACCCGACCAGACGATATTGCGAAACAGCGAGCGCCTGAACGCCACTTTGGGCAGCTTCTTGAGCTCGGCTTGCGCAGGAACCAACGCGTAATCGGGCACCATATGCTGAACGATCTCGGGCACGCGCTCAAGTTTGATAAAGGGGTGTATCACCAGACCAAGCTGCATCTGCTGCCCATTTTGCTGACCACCCGACGCATCCAAGGTGTCAACGGTCAGCAGCTTGACCTCGGCATAACCCATGCGTTTGCGGATGAACCCCTGCTTGATCTCAAGCGACTGCACCCTGCTGAGCGAGACCCCTTTATAACGCCTTTGGAGAAGCCCGCGCTCCACCTCCACGCGCCCGCCCCGTCTGCGCGCCTTAAAGCCGCCGTACGAGAGCATGGTTCCCGCCAAAGTGAGCACGAAAACCACCACAAAGAGCAGGATAAGCCCTCCGATGAGGATGCCGACACTGCGCTCGATAAGGTTGCGGATAACCAGCTCAAACGCCTTGTTGTCTATGCTGAAAAGCCCGAGGAAGGTGGGAATCTGCGAGATGAAACCGATGATGGCAGCAAACGCCACAACGTTGTGGTCGCCTGAGATGGACGCAAGAAAGAGCTCCTTGCCGCTCAGCCCGTACTCGTACTCGATGGGTGCGTCCTCGTTGTAGTCCTCGGCAAAGATGCCGCGCATCGACGAGGCGGAGTTAGCGAAATCCTGCACGAGGGCGCCCGCGGTGCCCGTGGCGGTTGCGGCAGCTGCGGCGGCCGAGTGTGCTGGGGATAAGGGCGCGCCGGTCTGCGGGTCAAAGCGGGGCACGGCTGGGGCGGGCAACGGCTGGCCGGTCTGCGGGTCAAAGCGGGGCACGGCCGAGGCGGGAGCGCCCGGGCTTCTCCCCGGCTTGTTTGCCTGTGCCTGCTGGCTGAGAGCACGTTTGCGCGAGAAGACCTCGGCGCGCAGAGCCTCTGCCTCGTTGAGTTTGAGCGCGGGAATGACACTGCTCTGGTTGGCGGCACCGCCCGCGGTTTCGACCTTGAGCTTGACGATGCCGAGGATACGGTCGATGATACCGGCGTTGAAGTCGATGGATTGCACGCGATAAAACGGGATGTGCGCCTGCTTCTTTATGATGATGCCGGAGTAGATATGTATGTCGGTCTGGGTTATCTCCCACAAAAACCGCTTGTATGAGAGATACGAGCCCAATGCGATAAGCGCGATGATGAGCGCGATGAGCCCAATGCCGCCGATGATGATGATCAAAGGTGCCATCGCATTGTTGCTTCTCATGGCCTCCTGTATCACGGTGCCCAGCGAGCCCATGATCATAAAGAGCAGCACGACAATGATGCTGAGCCCCATACGAAGTGCCGTGGTGATCACGTAGGCGGGATGGATGCGATGGGGGCCCGGCGCGATACCGCCCGACGCGAGCAGTGTGCCGGTTGGCCGCTGCGTGCCGGGTGAGGCAGGGGGACGTGTGCCGGTTGGCTGCTGTACACTAGACATCTTCTTGCGCTATTCTCGCGAGAAGGGCCACACGGTCGCGCAGGACGTCTGCCTCATCGACGGCGAGCCCGGGTATCTCGTGCGCACCGGCTGCCGTTGAGACCGTGAAGGACGCCAGGTGGTTGGCGCGCAGGATAGGTCCTTGCTTGGTATCGACGTTCTGCACGCGGATGAGCGGGATGATGATGCGCTCGCGCCAGATGATGCCTTTGTGGATGTCGATCTCATCCTCCCCCACCTCAAAGCTCCAGCGTAGCCAACGAACACGGGGGGCGATGACCACAAAAGCGATGAAGAATACGAGTGCCACGGCGGCGGCGGCGGCAAAGACCCAGCCGAGGACAAAAGCGGCAAAATGAGATTCCGCGTCCCTCAGCGTGGCAGACACCAGCCAGCCGATGCCCAGGGGCACGAGGGCAAACGCGGACCACAGCACCGTATTGATCAGGGCGCTCAGGCGCCAGACGGTGATGATCCGCTTGTCGAGTTTTCTTGTAGGTAATGCGCGCACGGTGTTCTCCTTACCTCCTTGGTGAGGCGCCCTTTGGCGCCCCTGGGCGAGCGCAACCCGCCCCTACAGCTGACAATTACACAGACACAACTACTCCGCCAGACGTGCTTTGTAGGCTACTATGGCCTGACGGTAGGTCGCGTCACCAGTGCCAAGAATCTGGGTTGCCAGGATGGCGGCATTTTTGGCACCGTTGATAGCAACGGTTGCCACGGGCACGCCCGTTGGCATCTGCACCATGCTGAGCAGCGAGTCCAGCCCGCCCAGATCACTGGTTTTCATGGGCACGGCGATAACCGGTAGCGGCGTGTATGCCGCAACAACGCCCGCCAAATGCGCCGCCTTGCCCGCGGCCGCGATGAGGACCTTGAGGCCGTTGTCCGCAGCCGCGGCTGCCCAATCATGCACGCGCTGGGGGTTGCGATGTGCGCTGGCGATGATGAGCTCGTGGGGTACGCCCAGCTCCTCAAGTTGCCGGGTACAGGCCTCCATGGTCTCAAGGTCGGACTTCGACCCTAAGATCACGCCGACAAGTGGCTGCGTCATGGTTTTCTCCCTTTGATACTTTGTGCGTAGGTGGCAGATATTTGTTTGCAGGCTCATTATAGCGCTCTTAGTTGATGCAATCCTGTGGTTTAGATGTATACTGTGCGGGTACTACATCTGTTCAGGGCGAGGTGCAACTCCTCACTGGCGGTCAGGGGCCTCAGAGGCCACAAGTCCGCGAGCAGTGCTTTCTGTGTTCTGCCTAAGTCGTTTTATCGTCGCTCACGTACTGAGTACGCTTTGCTTTTCTTTTGCGGCTTACACAAAACACAGGGGGCACTGTTGATCCAGTGAAATTCTGGAACCAACGGTTATAGTCCGGATACAAGAACAGCGTGTCAGCCAGACACGGTATGCCCGCAGATTGTTTGTGGGCATTTTTTATGCCCACCCGTTTGAGCGCAGCATGAGGCTGCCTCGGGAAAGGAGCCGTAATGGTTGATTTGAAGGAGCAAGAAGTGTCAGGGACAGGGGCAGCACCAGCGTCAGGGGTGTCGCCAGCGTCAGGGGTGGGGGCAGCACCAGCGTCAGGGGTGTCGCCAGCACCAGGGGTGGGGGCAGCACCGCCGGTGGCGGGGGCATCACCGGCACAACCAACGTCACAGGCGTCACCGGTACCACGCGCACACTGGGACACACAACAGCTTGCCACCATGGCGCTGTTCACCGCCATTGGTGCCGTGCTCAGCCTGCTTGAGATCCCCCTTTTGGGCACAACACTCAAGCTGGACATCGCCAACGTGCCCGCCATCATCGGCGGGCTGGCCTTTGGGCCAGGGGCGGGTTGTCTTATCGGCATTATCACGCATCTTATCCACGCCCTGATCTATGCGGACTTTGTGGGGGCGCTTATGAACATCGCCTCGGTAATCACCTTTGTGTTGCCTGCCGCCCTGCTCTACCGGCGCTTCAAGAAGACCGTTGGGCTCATCGCCGGGCTTGCGGTGGGAGCTGTTGTCAGCTTTGTTGTGGTCGTGCCGCTGAATTTTGTGGTGTGGCCCCTGCTTATGGGCTCCTCAATCGAGGCCGTCGTTGGCATGATGGCGGTGTTCATCATCCCCCTCAACGCCGCCAAGGGTATCGGGTGCAGCATCTTGGTCTTTGTGCTGTTCAAGTCGCTGGGACGCCTGCTCACACAGAATGCGAGGTAGCTCATGCCCTACACACTCGCAGACGTTGCCGCCTACCTTACGCAGGTGCCCGCCTGGTTTCTGGCCACCAGCGTTGACGATCAGCCCCACGTGCGCCCCTTCAGCTTTGCGGTTGTGGAGAATGACAAACTGTGGTTTGTCACCGCGCGCGGCAAGGATGTCTATGACGAGTTGCAGCTCAATCCGCGCTTCGAGCTGAGTGCCTGGCGCCCCGGCAGCCCCTGGGTCATCGTGCGGGGAACGGCCGTGTTTGCCGAGCCCTCCCCCGCAACGCGCCAGGCTGGCTTTGAGCACATGGTTGCCTTGGGAGAAGACCATACTCGTGCAGACGACGGCCTACTCGTCTTCTTCTACGTGAGCGACGGCTTTGCCAAGCTGTGCGAGATTACCGGACACGAAGAGGGCTTTGCGCTGTAGAAAGCCACCGCTTGCAGCCAACCACGCTGCGAATCTCGCTCACGTGCCAAGCACGCTTCGCTCGGTTCTCGCGCGTTTTGCAAGCAAGCGGTTGCTTCCGGCTTTCCTGGCGGCTTCTCGGTGGTCTCCCAAAAGCGCGGGTGTTCCGGCTGTCTACCCCTTGTAGCTGCGGGCGCTCTTATAGTTGTTGAGGTAGCCCTCGAACTCGGGAGAGGTGTCTGAGTTCGAGAGCGCCCAGTCGTTATGGGCGATGATGCTGCTTTGAAACCCGTAATAGGCGTCGATGTAGGCGATGAGCTTGTCCAGCGCCTCAAGTTGCGCCGTGGGATAATCGCCCTCGCCACCTGCGTGCACCAGCTCAATGCCCACGGAATGCGAGTTCATGCCGTAGTCGAGGTAGGCATTCGAGAAGAACGTGGTGCCGATCTTGTCGTCACGCGACTCGTCCTCGACGCCAAAAGCGCTGTTGTGCCCCGTGTCGCCCCAGCCAGCGTGATGCCCTATCTGGTCGAGCGGCACCGCCTGCACCACGGTGCCATCTTTGCCCACCACAAAATGCGCGGCGATGCGGTTGCCGTTGTTCTCCCAACCGTAAATGACGTTCTCGGGGCTGCCCGACCCCTCCGTATCATGCAGCACGATGTACTTCTGGTACGGCGCACTTTTGTCGCCGTGTTGCAGATCGTCAAAGAACAGCTGCGTGATGCCCAGCTCGGCATAGAGCGCTTCTGCATTTGCGGAGACAGACGGGGTTTCTGTGATTGCGGGCGTCTCCTCAGAGGCAGGCTCCTCGGGTGCCGCGGGCTCAGGCTCAGGCGGTGTTGCCTGCGGCCGCTGCGTGAGCTCGCTGCCGCGCAGCTCGCTGGTGGCATCCTCGATGGGCGTGGGCTCGGGTGCCGCACAGCTCGCGAGCATGACTGCCAGCATGCCCACCAGCAGAGCGGCAAGCAGGTTGCCGAGCAAGCCCAAAGGCAGGGCTCGCGCGTGTGTGTGAGCGTTTTCTGTCATGGTTGCCGCGGTCTTCTCCCCTGAGTGAAGGTTTTGCTTGGAAACCACTATAGCGCATCTTTGTGGCGCCTGTCTTAAAAAAAGGCTCCTACGCTATAGCTATAGATTATAAAGCACAGCATCATGACTGGCACTGCGCCCAGCATCCTTCTCCAAAGCTTTCTACGTTTGGGTTCGTGTTCTGAGAGGGGCACCTTGGCTCCTATAATCGTGTAGCCGTTGAACAGATCGCTTGCCTCGGGGTGCCAGGATGGAAGGCGGGAGAGCGCGACCCTGTCCAATATCATGCTGATTAAGACACCTAAAGACAGACACGAAATAAAGCTGGGTGCAGCCGTAAGCAATAGGCAAAATTCTATGATTGCAACAATACTCCCTTCGAGGTGGGCATGCGGTGCAAGGAGAAGGAATCCGATTATCGGGCCTACGCCCAGCACCAGGAGCAAAATTTGCGTTGGCCAGTCCATGGATCTTGCCGCTGCGTTCGCGGAGGCCTCATTGTGATAGCTGCGTCCGGTTGGCTTGCCATTCTCGTCAACTTCATCAAGGGTAATCACAAAATCCCTTTCCGATTCTTGTAGCATTTCGTCTGGGATAATACCCTCGTTGACCAGAAGTTCGTATTTCTCTTTGCTTATTGGTTTGTGGAGCATCGGTTCTTTCATTTCATCTCCTCATGCTCCGGGGAAGCGCGTGAGGCTGTGCGCTACTCCCTCGTCAGATTCTTGCTTACCGCGCTGTTATCCTAAGCAGTATACGACATCATCAAGGCGGTTTGAGCTGCGGAGGCTTTAGCCGCCAAAGAGCAGTTCGCGCTCTTCGCCGGTGAGGGCTGCCCGCGCCTGATCGCGCACACCGTTGACGCCGATGAAGAACTGGCGCATGAGGGCGACCATGAGGTAGCGGCCCTTGGGCGTGAGCGTGATCTCGAAGGCGTCCTCGTGGGCAATGGCACCCACCAGCTTGAAGAAGGCGTACTCGCTGGGCACGCTGGCGGCAACGCTGCAACCAAAATCGCGCTCCCACTGCTTTTTGTCGAGGCGCAGGCCAAAGAGCTGCATCATGAAGCGGTAGCGCATACGGTCTGCGGGGGTGAAAGTGGTCTTGCCCATGATGCTCATGCGGCCGGCTTCGATCGCCTCGTTGTATTCGCGCACGCTAAAGGTGTTGACATAAAGCGCGCCGTCCAGATACGACAGGCCTCCGGAGCCGATGGCGGGGTACTCCTCATAATCGACGATGTACTCGTCAATCATCACGTCGCGCCTGGCGTTGAAGGTCCAGGCACTGCCAAAGCTGTAGGCGGGGTTGGGGCCACCGGTGAGCGCCTCGCTGATGATGCGGTAGTAGCGCTCCTC
>JAITTM010000004.1 GCA_031286975.1 Coriobacteriales bacterium | reverse complement strand
TCGAGGGGCTCAGTTCGCCAGGTACTCCTCCAGGCAAAGGTTCTGCTCCGTTATCTCGGTTGCTGCTTCGACTCCAACATACCTGAAATGCCAGGGCTCATAGATGACACCGGTTATGCCCATCTTATCCTTTGGATAGCGGAGGATGAACCCGTACTCGGCGCAGTGTCTGAGCAGCCACTGGAATTCCGGCGTGCTTGCCTGTGCCACATCAAGCGACTGATAACTGAGGGAGACTATGTCGGCGGCCAGACCCAGATTGTGCTCGCTGGTTCCCGGATAGGCGACCTCCCTGCGGGCTTGGGCATCCGCCTGCGCGCCATCCATTCCAGAAGCTCGCAGACGCGCGACCTTGTTGTCAAAGAGCTCCCTTTGCGTATCAATCGAGCGATAGGCGGAGCATACCAGCGGAGAAAGTCCCTCCGCCCGTGCCGCGGCGAGCATGCCTTCAAGCTGATCGATCGCGCGCTCGTCGAATGGGAGCCCGTTTGCCAGCGACCGCAACCGAGGAGCATGATTGTTGGGCAGGGGGTTCTCGGCGTTTACCAAGGCCAGCATCCAGCTTTCGCCCGCAGCAGTGCCCGCGGCCTGTGGCGATTGCCCGAGGCCCTCTTTATGGAGCCCCGCCTGAAGGGGGTCGTCGCTGGTGTCCTCCGCCAGAGCCGGCAGCAGTTGCCCGGCGTTTAAGCCCACAAAAAGGGTGAGCAGCAGTATGAAGGCAAGCCAGAGGACAAACACCAGCAACCTGCGCATCCCCGGCACCAGCAGTCTGCCCACCCTGGGTTGCCCTATTCTCCTTGCGATGGTTTTGCGGTAGGTATTCATGCGGCTGTCCTTCCAGAACTGAGTGGCTTTGGGCAGAGGCCGATGGGAGAGAACCCTCTGCCTTGCAGCTTGACTGAATGATCAAGTCAATCTTGACAGGGAGATGTCTCTAAGCTGCCGGATAGTTGTGTCATACCTGCAAACTTTGAGGGATTCTCTCGCTTGTGTTTGGCTTATCCGCGCATGCCGCGGATCAGGTCAGCGCGTAGGGTGCGAAAGGTGCAACTGGGGTTGGCGGCACAGGGGCTCTCACCCGCGGATCAGGTCAGCGCGTAGGGTGTGGGGCGCGCCCTTGCCGCCTGCAGGCAGCAGTTCACTGGATCAGCGTGGTAGTGCGTCCCGCGGGTTCAAGCATGATGGCTATCTGCGAAAGAACCGCTCCCGCATCCGTGTCTGTCGCATTCATATCGACGCTCAGATTGAGTTCGCCCCCGGCAAGATTCATGTAGGCGAATGCGTAGTTGCCCTCCTGCGAGACGCCGATCTTCTCGGTGCTCTCCATCCCCAGGTAGGAGACAAAATGCCCCAGAACACTTTCGACATCCAGGGCTCCAAACTCGATGTTTGCGGAGTAGACATCGATGTCCGCCAGCCATATCTGCCCGGTTACGGCGTTTATGACGAGAAAGGCGCCCATATCCTCGTTAGTGAGCGTCACCGTCCAGTAGCTGTAAGAGGGATCCAGCATCTCCGGCTTGGGCGTGCGGCTGGCGGCCTCCGCCGGAGCGCCAAACTTCTGGGCAAGGTACGCAAAGGGCTTCTCGAAGGGAGTCTCAAGCAACGCGGCGGGAAGGGCACCCTGTTTTGCAAGGGAGGACAAGCCCGTCTGCGCGGCCTCGATCGCCTGCTCCATGCTGAGCTGCGTCCCAAAGGGTTCATGCAGTCGCTCCTCGTTTGCAAGGTTCCAATAGCTCAAGATCGCGTTGATCTCAGCTGGGCTCAGGCGCGGGCGCTCCTCTAGCGGCTTTGTGCCATCCGCGGCGGCGGGGGCATCGTTTTGCTCCCCCGCAGGTGTTGCCGCCAGCACATCAAGAGGGGTGATCACGGTCGCCGAAAGCAGGGCGTCCGACTCCCTGTTAATCAGCGTGCTTGTCAAGAGCCAGCCACCGCCTGCAATAAGCAGTGACAGCACAATGCCAAGCGCGGTCAGGAGGTTCCGCTTATTCATGCGACCCGCCACCTTCACTCTCTTCGCTTTCTTCCCAGGCCTCCCAGGCCATGCAGCTCAGCTCGATCTCGGCGCGCGTTCCCTTGTTCTCGGCACTGTGGAAGCGCAGGGTTGTGCCATGCAGCTCGGCGATTCGCGCAGCCAGCGCCAGCCCCAGCCCGGCGCCATGTTGTTTGCGGGATCGGGACTTATCCACCATATAGAAAGCCTCGGTTATGCGGCTCAGCTCATATGCCGGGATTCCCCGACCGTTATCACTAACAGCCACCACGTAGCGGTCGCCTGTGCGCTTGCCCGTAACCCAGACCTCGCTTGACCCCGCCTTTATCGCGTTGTCAATCAAGTTGAGCAGCAAAGTCTTGAACAGGTCGTACTCCATAGGTATCAAGGCGGGGTCGGCCGTGAGGTGCGGTACAACCTTGCGCTCGGCAAACAGAGGCATCAAGCCATCGACACAGCTTTGGAGAAGTTCGTCCGCGGGTATCTCCTCCAACACAAAATCCTGCCTGTTGAGAACTATCAGATCCATGAGTTTTTGCGAGAGCGCCTCAAGACGCAGACCTTCGCTCAGGATGTACCATGCGGCATCTTTGACCTGCTCGGGTGACAGCGGCTTTTGGTAGAGCATGTCCGCGTAGCCAATCACCGAGGTCAGGGGCGTCTTGAGCTCGTGGGCAAAGCCGGCAACAAAATCCTCCTTTTGCTGCGCGGCTTCTGAAAGCTCATAGATCCTGTCCTCCACCGCGTCTGCCATCAGGTTGAAGCTCGACGAAAGCTCACCGATCTCGTCTTTGCCCCGGACGGGCAGACGCCTGCTGTAGCGCCCCCGCGCGATTGCGGCCGCCGTCCGGTTCATCCTGTTGAGCGGTCGCGTCAAAAGAAGGGAGAGCGCCAAAACGACGAGCATGCTGACGCCAAGCGTTATGAGATAGACGCGCAAGAAGCTCTGCTCCATCTGTTGCTTCTGCGCGATAACCGTGCTTATGTCAGTGGCGATCACCAGATACAGGCTCACGCCGCTTTGCGTGACTTTGCCACACACCAGCAGGTAGTCCTTCTCGCCCATCGTTTGGATCTTACTGACGAGGCTGCTATCAGAGACAGCATCAAGCAGCGAGAGGTCTATCTGCTCGGGCAAAGTGGAGTGCAGCAAGGTCTTATCCGCTGCATAAAACGCCGCGAGATCGCTCAGCTCCGCTACCATGTCATCCAAGAGCGTGGGGGGAATCCCTGCCGCCTGTGCCTGTGCCGCCGCCGCTGCCGTCTGTGCCCTGTCTTCCAAAAGCGCGGAGGAGGCCCCCTCGGTCTTCTCGGAGGTTGCGGTCTCCTCGGCTGTGGCGGATGCGTCGGGCTCATCGAGCAAAGCGGGCTCATCAAGCGCTTTCAGCGTGTCCATCGCGTAATCCAGCAGATCCGCCTGCACGGTGAACTTGTCATACTGGTATTGGTTGAGGGCGCGCTCCGTCTCCCGCCTGATCTCACTCGCGTGGGATGAGGTGATCAGAAGATAGCCGGAGAGCAGCAGGGCGATGCTCACAACAAAGGTCGCGCAGAGGAAGAATTTGGCAAACAGGCGCATCGCTATCCCTCAAGCCGGTAGCCGATGCGAAACACCGTTTTGATGCGCTTCTCCCAATCCAGCTTTTTTCGTAGGCGCTGGATGTGGGTGTCAAGCGTGCGGGTCTCTCCCACAAAGGGCTCGCCCCAGACCTTCTCGTAGAGTCGATCCCGATACAGCGCGATGTTCTTGTTGCGCACAAGTTCAACCAGCAAGTCGAACTCCTTGCAGGTCAGTTCGACAGGCTGCTCGGCTTTGGTGACGTGTCGCGATTCAGTGTTGATGCGCACATCTCCCACGGCAAGCTGCTTCTCGCCCTTGCCCGAGCGGCGCAACACCGCCTCGACCCGCGCCAGGAGCTCCCCGATCTGAAACGGCTTGACCAGGTAGTCGTCCGCGCCGAGCTTGAGACCCTTGATCCTATCGGGCACCGCCCCCATCGCGGTCATGAAGATAACCGGGGTTCCCGTGGGCTTCACGTATTCGAGCAACTCGTAGCCGTTGATCTCGGGCAGCATGATATCGAGCAGGATAAGATCGAAGGTCTCCCTTTCGATCAGATCCGCGCCCTGCCTGCCATCATAGGCGCAGGTACAGCGATAGCCCTCGTCGCTGAGGTTTATGTCTATCAAGTTCGCAATGGCCTGTTCGTCTTCGACGATAAGGATACTGAGCATATGGGCACACCTGCTTTCTTTCGTCTATTATGCAGCAAAGATGTGTCAAAGTTGTGACTGATCAGGTGCAGGGTCTTATGGAGTTTGCCGTTTTGAGGCAGTGAGTCATCCAATAAAATTTCGCTTTCTCGTAACTTCTACTGTCACTAATGGGTCAGGTGACATGGCGCTCTTAGAGCCATGAAAGAAAGTGAGACAGGAGAAACGTCCCCCTGTCTCACTGGCTCGGGCTACAGAGGAATTCTATCACCTCGCGGGTCGCTCGTTGTGGTTTGTTGTAAACTTCGAGGCTGTGTCTCGCCCATACAATCAGGCGGTGAGAGAAAGTGAGACAAGAGAAACGCCCCCCTGTCTCATGTCCGCCTGAATCCGCGAGAAGAATCCTGTAACGAAACCCTGCTCTCTCCGTCTAATCGAGGACATTCGGAAGGAGGCGATGCTGTGAGTGTGGATTTTGAACAGCTGTACAACACCTACTATATGCAGGTGTATTCTTTTGTCATGACCCTGTCTAAGAGCCGGGACATCTCAGAGGAGATCACACAAAGAACCTTTTTCAAGGCGATGACATCCGGCAAGAATTACCGCGGTGATTCGACTGAGTTCACGTGGTTGTGCGCGATTGCAAAGAACCTGTTTGTGGATGAATGCAGGGCGCAGAAGAGAAGCTGTGGGCTCGACGCTGAAGGCGCGTCCGACGCGGATATCGAACGCGCCTTCTTAGAAAAAGACTCTGCCTTTAGGATTCATCAGGTGCTTCACGATCTGGAGGAACCCTACAAGGAGGTTTTTCAGCTGAGGGTGTTTGGCGAACTGCCCTTTGAGAACATAGGTCGGCTGTTCAACAAAACCGAGAATTGGGCCCGCGTAACACACCATCGTGCTCGCCTCAAAATTCAAGAAAGGATGGAGAGACCATGAACTACCCCTGTGATACGGTACTGGATCTGTTGCCGCTTTACCATGACGATGTGTGCAGCGCCTCCAGCAGGAGGATCGTTGATGAGCACCTGCTGGAATGCGATTCCTGCAAAAACGCGCTGGCAAGGATTGATGACAGCACGTACGACAGTTTTTTGCGGCACGAAAAGGAGGATGTTGTTGGAACCTACACCCGGAGTATCAAAAGGAAGTCGCTGCTTGCGGGTATCTGCATCGCCTCTCTTTTGGCCGTTCCTATCCTCGTCTGCCTGATTGTCAATATCGTCTCTGACCATGCGCTGGATTGGTTCTTCATTGTTTTGACTGCGCTTTTGGTCTTGGCCTCGGTCACGGTTGTTCCGCTCGTCGCTGAAAAACACAAAGGGCTGTGGACGCTGGGGGGTTTTACCGCAAGTCTCGCGGCGCTGCTTCTGGCGTGCTGCCTGTACAGTGGTGGAACCTGGTTCTTTGTGGTACTGGTTCCGATCCTGTTTGGTCTCTCCGTTCTGTTTGCGCCTTTTGTGCTGTACCAACTGCCCTTGAAAGGCTTTGCAGCGCGGAACAAGGGGCTCATCGCCCTGCTTGCTGATACCGCTTTGCTTTTTGCAACCATCATCGTCAGCAGGCTCTCCTTTTATCCCTCAACCGATTGGGCGACGGTTTTCTTGGTTGCCGCGACAAGCCTGCTTCTACCTTGGGCGCTGTTCGTCATCATCCGATACGCGAGGGCAAGCGGCTTCAGCAAGGCGGGGCTCTGTTTTATCGTGGGTGCCCTGTTTTTCTCGGGCATCGATAGCGCGATCTCT
>JAITTM010000226.1 GCA_031286975.1 Coriobacteriales bacterium | reverse complement strand
CTTTGCTCACAGCAGCACGCCCCTCAGATACCAGGTGCGGGCCTCTTCGATGCGCACATCGGCAAAACTGCCCGCCAGCTGCTCAGCGCTGGCTCCCGCGGGCAGGGCTACGTGCACCGTCTGGTTTTTGGGGCTTCTTCCTGTTAGAACCTGGACATCGCGCTTTGATGCGCCCTCCAGCAGCACCGGCAACACGGAGCCTTGCTCCTTTTGGTTTTGCTCCCAGGCGCTTGCCTGCACCAGCTCGACCAGGCGGTCAAAGCGCTCCTGGATCAGCTCGCGCGGCGTGTCATCGACACGCGCGGCAGCGGGCGTGCCCTCGCGCTTGGAGTAGATGAAGGTGAAGGCCTGCGCATAGCCCACCGTGCGCACCAGCTCAAGCGTCGCCTCAAAGTCGGTCTCGGTCTCGCCGGGAAACCCCACGATGATGTCGGTAGAGAGCGCCACGTCACCCGCCGCAGCGCGCAGCTTCTCGATGAGCCCCAGGTAGTGGGCGGCGGTATATCCGCGGTTCATCGCCCGCAGAATGCTGTCTGAGCCATGCTGCACGGGCAGGTGCAACTGCGGCATCACGGCATCCACCTCGGCAAAGGCGGCGATGGTGGCATCGCTTAAGTCTTTGGGATGGCTGGTGGCAAAACGCAGGCGCTTGACACCCGTAGCGCCCACAGCCCGCAGCACCTCGGCAAAACGTGGCGCGCCATAGAGGTCGCGCCCGTAAGAGTTGACATTTTGCCCCAGCAGCGTTATCTCCTGCACGCCCTCGGCCACCAGGCGCTGCGCCTCGGCAACCACCTCCTCAAGTACGCGGCTCTTCTCCCGTCCGCGCACCAAGGGCACCACACAGTATGAGCAGAAGTTGTTGCAGCCGGTCATGATGGGCACCCAGGCATGCCAGGCATGCTCGCGATGCGTGGGCAGATCGGTTGCGCTGCCTGACGCGCTTTGCAGCACCTCGACGGCTGAGCCGCCGCCCTCCAGCGCCGCATGCAGCAACGCGGGCAGATGTCCTATGTTGTGGGTCCCAAACACCACGTCGATATGCGGCAGCTGCTCAACGAGCTTCTCGCCGTCGCGCTGCCCGATGCAGCCACCCACGGCAATGATACGGCGTGTGTGGGAGCGCAACCGTGCGTGGGGGTGCGACAAAAAGCCCGTCCCCTTGTCACGCTCGCGCCCGTGCTCGCGTTCGTGCTCGTGCTCGCGCTCGCGCTCGCGCTCGCTTGCGGCCACCGGCATGTTCTTGAGCGAGGCGACCTGCCCCATAAGCCGCACGTCGGCGGCCTCACGCACACAGCAGGTCATGAACACCACGATATCGGCATCCTCGGCGACAGCAACCGGCTCGGCACCCAAAGCTTCAAGCATGCCCCCCACGCGCTCGGAGTCGTGCTTGTTCATCTGGCAGCCAAAGGTGCGCAGATGATAGCCCATCCCCTGTAGGAATGCGCCTTGCTGGTCTTGATCAAACGGAGATTCCAAGATACTGATTATGATTCGGAGAAGTTCCCAAACGACGAGAACTCGAAAAACGCGTCATCATCGACCTCGGGAGCTTTTGTGCCACGCAGGTAGCGCGGCTCAACGGCAAAGCGGATGGCAGTGCGGTTCTCGCCATTGATGCAGATATCCGCAAACGCGGGCGCGCAAACGATCTCGATACCCACCGGTGCCAAGAAACCGCGGGCGATGGCGATAGCCTTGACCGCCTGGTTGACGGCCCCGGCACCGACGCTTTGCACCTCAACGGGAACGCCGTCTTTGATCATACCGGCAATGGCACCGGCAACAGATGAAGGGGATGACTTGGATGAGACCTTGAGAAATTCCATGCTCGACGTCTGCTTTCTGTAGTGTGCTGTAGTGTGTTAGAGCTCTGTCTGCTTGTGTATTTGCGCCGTTAATGTGCTTTTCCGGTTTCACATTATCCTACATTGCCCTGGCAATTGGCAATAGGATACCCAAGATATGGCAGTTTTCTGAACAAAAACTGTCCCGTATACTCCAGATAGCGGTCAGAGCGCGCAGCGACCACAAGACAATCGCCGTATGCCCTACCCCTTTGGCTCGTTTTGCTCGTTTTGCTCCTCATTACGCTTGTTATAGTGGTGCTTCAAAACCGACTTCATCAAGCCCAAGCGCCACACCAGCAAGATGATGAGCGCGATAAGCGCGAAGAAGATAACCCAGCGCACCACGCCCTCGTACTGCACAAACGCGAGCGCCGCAATCGACAGCAGGGCACTGAGTGCATACATGATGAGCACCGTAGTGCGTTGGTCAAGACCGAAGTCGATAAAGCGATGGTGCATATGCTCGGCATCAGCGCTGATGACCGATTTGCCCGCCCGCAGGCGACGGATAATGGCCGCAAGGGTATCGAGCACAGGAATCCCCGCGATAACCACGGGGATGAGCAGGGTGATAAGGGCGGGCGTGCGCACCACGCCAAACAACGAGACGAGCCCCAGCGCAAAACCCAGCAGAAGCGAGCCGGAATCCCCCATGAAAAGCTTTGCGGGATGCGAGTTATAAAACAGGAACGCCATGCAGGCCCCGATGATCGCCAACGCCAGGATGGCGGCATCAAACCCGCCTTTGCCTATCGAGAGCAAAAACAGAGCCACAGCAGAAATCGCCACGATACCTGCAGCAAGGCCATCAAGCCCGTCGATCAGGTTGATGATGTTGGCAAAGGCCACCAGATAGAACACCGTGATGGGATAAGCCCACGCACCCAGCTCGACGATGCTGTTTGTAAAGGGGTTGGTAAAGCTGTCAAACAGCACTCCGGATGCGGCGGCGATACCGGCAGCCACGATCTGTCCCAACAATTTGTAGCGCGCTTTGATGTCCTTGAAGTCATCGATGACCCCCACCGCAAAGATAACCACTACCGCAAGCGTCGCTCCCAGGTAGTTGATGCCCTTTGCTGCTCCCACGGCCCCCGCTGTGCCCGCCGTTGCCGCCGCGGGGTCAAAATCGCCCTCAAGCAGCAAAAAGGCAGCCAGCGCCAAGGCGATACCAAAAAACAGTGCCACACCACCCAGGCGCGGCGTGGGTGAGGTGTTGACCCGGCGACCGTCGGGATAATCGATGACATCGAATTTGGAGGCGATCCTGATAACAAGGGGCGCGGCAACGGCGGTGCCCAAAGCGGCAACCGCGCACACCAACACATACGAATACCAAGCCAAACGAATCCCTCGCCCAACCTTGTTTACGGTTGCTCTTGCTGCAAAAACAAATATCAAGGTTACATCATAACGTAAAACGCCCCCGGCATGGTAGAATTATCCCTACGCTTCGCACTACGCTTCGCATTACGCCTCACACTGCGCCTCACCAAACACTTGCTGAGCACTCGCTGAGCAACCGGCGTACCAGGACTCCCCCTTGGAGAGATATGCCCACAACAATCAGCGCTTCTGTAGTCACCTACAATAACGCAGACCAGATAACACGGATGCTCGCCTCCCTCGAAGCGTACGTCGATCGGAGCAAGCTTGTGCTCTATCTGGTTGACAATGCCTCCACAGACAACACCCTTGCAATCGTCAGGGATAGCTTTCCTTGGGTCAAGGTCATAGCTTGCGAGAAGAACGTGGGTTTTGGCGCTGGCAACAACACCGTGCTCTCCCTCATAGAGTCCCGCTACCACGTCTGCATCAACCCTGACATCGAATTCACCCAAGATAGCATCAGCGCGTTGGTCGCCTACCTGGATGCCAACCCCGATGTAGCCATCGCCACCCCGCGCATCCTCAACCCCGACGGTAGCGAGCAAAAGCTGCCCAAGCTGCGGCCCCGGCTCAACTACCTTCTGGCACGCCGTTTTGAAAAGCACAGCAAGCGGGCGCGGCAGCTCTGCCGTGCCTACACCCGCGCAGACGAGCCCTTCTCGCAAGCCACCGATATCGAGGTGGCAACCGGCTGCTTTTTTGTTATCCGCACCGCCACCTTCAAGGCCCTCCGGGGCTTTGACCAGCGGTTCTTTCTCTACTTTGAAGATGCAGACCTCAGCCTGCGCGCCGGGAGCCTTGGCCGCGTCGTCTTCTTTCCCCACACAGAGGTCGTTCACTACTACGAGCGCGCCGCCACAAAAAGCCTGCGCGCCTTTGCCATCCAAATAGCCTCCATGCTCAAGTTCTTCAAGAAGTCGAGGAGAAAACCGTGACTGTCATCCCCCGTTTATCCGACGCGCACAAGGCTTTTGTGTGCAAACACAAAAGCGCGCTCACGGTTGGCCTGAGCTTTTTGCTGACCCTCCTCTTTGTGGCGCTCGTCTTTGTGGTCTTTATCGTACCGCGGGCACAGAGCCCCTTTGCGGATACCAGCCCCTATGCGGCACTCGAGGCAACACAGGGCTTTCTCGTTGGCTACTATCTCGCCATCGCTGTGCCCCTGCTCATCGCCATCCCTCTTGTATGCTGGCTCATATTCTTCAAAAAAGCCAAATTGCACACCGTCTTTTTGGTGGCGGCCATCCTGTGCGGCATACCGCAGTCCTTTGTCAACACGCCCAACTCCTGGTATGACGAGGAGACCCACTACTACAACTCGGTCTATTATGCTGATCTGCTCAGCCCCGGCAACCCCTCCCCTCGCGTTGAGAACAATAACCTCACGTGGCAACGCCGAGCAGTCGACTCACGCGAGGGCACCACGATCCATGATGCGGGCGTTAACGAGTTCTATTATCTGAGCCAGCACCTCTTTGAGCTCAACGCGCAGCCAGATACCTATACGGCTCAATCGGTGCCGCGCATGCAATACCCTTACCAGTACGCGCCCCAGATAGTGGGCGTATCGATAGCGCACTTCTTTGACCTCGGGCAGGTGCCCACGTATTATCTGGGCAGACTGTTCAGCTTCGCCTTCTTTGTGGCATGCCTCTACCTCATAATCAAGCGCGCGCCCTTCAAGACGCTCTTCTGCCTGCTGGGCCTTGTTCCCCTCATCCTGGGCACCGCAGGCAGTTTCTCATATGACACCTTTATCACCAGCGCCATCTTCGTCTTTACCGCCTACGTGTTGCACCTCGCGTTTGTTAAGGAGAAGGTCGGCAAGCGCGATGTTGCGATTCTCCTCATCTCGTTTGCGCTCTTTGCTCCCCTCAAGATGATCTACTTTCCCTTGCTCTTTCTTATCCTGCTGATACCGCGACAAAAGTGGCGGAGACCGCGCACGCGCACGCTTGCTCTTGTGGGCGCCGCCTGCGCAGGGGCCTTTGTGATGCTCGTTGACGCAGCGGGGCTCATCGCATTGGCAAGCAACATGGGCAACGCCACCAGCTTCAACGAGCAGCGAAACCTGGAGACCTATAACTACGGCATCATGCTTGAGCATCCCTTCCTCTTCATCAAGCTCATGGGAATGAGCATCCTCGATAACATCACGGGGCCTCTGCAGGGCACGCGCTACCTCTTGATCCTTGGAGCCGACATGCCGTTGTGGACAGCCATCTTCATCGGTGTGGTTCTGCTTAAGGGCACCAGCACGGATCTGGCTGAGAACAACCACCCGGTCAGTCTTATGCAAAAGAGGGTCATCGCCTGCGTCTGCGCGGTTATCTATCTGCTCAGCATCGTGGCATTCATCCCCTATACCGAGACGGGAGCCGCCACCGTGCAGGGCCTGCAAGGGCGCTACTACCTGCCGCTCTTTCCT
>JAITTM010000189.1 GCA_031286975.1 Coriobacteriales bacterium | reverse complement strand
TGCTCGACATCAAGCGCATCGAGGGCGCTACGGGCATCACCTCTGAGGGCAACATCATCCACATCGGGGCGCTTACCAAGCTGAGCACCATCGCACAGGATGCCACCATCAACGCCGCGGTTCCCGCCCTGGCAGAGGCGGCGCATTCGGTTGCCACGCCCCTTATCCGCAACCTGGCCACCATTGGCGGCAACATCTGCCAGGATGTCCGCTGTTGGTTTTATCGCTATCCGCATGAGGCCGCAGGGCGCATCGAGTGCAAGCGCAAAGGTGGGGAGAGGTGCTTTGCCATCTTAGGTGATAACCGCTATCACTCCGTCTATGGAGGTATGCGCTGCGGCACCAACCCCTGCACGCAGGCCTGCCCCGCAGCAACGGCCATCCCCGAGTATATGGAGCAGCTGCGGCTGGATAACCCTGCCGGAGCCGCCCAGATACTCATGCAGGTCAACCCCCTGCCCGCCATCACGAGCCGTGTGTGCGCGCACTTTTGCCAGGACGGCTGCAACAAAAACGAGAACGGTGAGTCAGTCGCCATCAGAAACGTCGAGCGCTGGGTGGGCGACTATGCCCTTGAGCACAGCGAGTTGTTCTATGCGCCTCCCTCTGTCACGACAGGGCGCAAGGTCGCCGTGGTGGGCTCAGGGCCCGCTGGGCTGAGTGCCGCCTACTACCTGCGTCAGGCGGGATGCGAGGTCGTGGTCTATGACAGCAAAAACGAGCCGGGCGGTATGCTGCGCTATGCCATCCCCGCCTATCGTCTTCCCAAAGACCTCGTCGCTCGAAGCACCGCTGCCTTATCCGGCATGGGTATCCAGTTTGTCTGCGGTGTGCAGATAGGCACAGATATCAGCGCCAAGCAGCTGGAGGCTGACTATGACAGCGTCTATTATGCCACCGGCACCTGGAAGCGCCCCGTCCTCGGTCTTGCCGGAGAAGAGCTCACCGTGTTTGGCCTGGACTTTCTGGTGCAGGTGCATGACTGGATGGACGGTAAGGTGGGCAGCGAGGTACTGGTCACCGGTGGCGGCAATGTGGCCATGGATGTTGCCATCACCGCCAGGCGCCTGGGTGCCAAGAAGGTCGTATTGGCCTGCCTGGAAAGTGAGGGGAACATGCCTGCCGGCAAGGAGGAGGTCGCCCGTGCGCGTGAGGAGGGCATCGAGATCATGGCCGGCTGGGGGCTGTCAAAGGTCATCGAGGCTACAGGCAAGATCACCGGCATGGAGCTTAAACGCTGCACCGCTGTCTTTGATGAGAATGGCCGCTTCAACCCTGTCTATGATGAGGATGACAAACTCATCGTCAATGCCGAGAACATCCTCATGGCCGTTGGCCAAAGCGTTGATTTGAACTTCTTGGATGAAAGATACCAGCTGCAACTGACTGCGCGCGGTCTTATCGACGTGGATATCGAATCCAAGATGACCTCGCATGAAGGTGTCTTTGCCGGGGGAGATGCCACAACAGGCCCTTCCACCGTCATCGACTGCATCGCAAACGGCCATGCCGCCGCACGCGGTATCAACCGCTATCTGGGCAACGCGCCAGAGCACGTCTTTGGCTCCATGCGAAAGGAGACCCCCTTCAAGACCTTTGATACCAAAGGCGTGCAGGCAAAGGTTGCCCTTAAGCTGGCTGAAGTGCCTTTGGAGAAGCGCTGCATCGACCTTGAGGACGAAACCGCCCCTGACCTGGATGCCGCACTGGCTGAGGCCAAGCGCTGCATGAACTGCGGCTGCTATGCCGTTGCACCCTCAGACATCACCCCGGTACTGGTCGCCTTGGATGCCATTATCCACACCACTGAACGCGACCTGTCCGCCGCCGAGTTTGCCGCAGGGCTCAAGATCGACGAGACATTGCGCCGCGGAGAGCTGGTGTGTGCCATCGAGCTTGCGATACCCCAGGGTGCCATCACACATTACGATAAGTTCAGGTTGCGCGATGCCATCGACTTCGCGATGTACAGCCTGGCCTCCGTTATCGTCAAGAAAGACGGCGTCTTTGAGTCCGTCAGACTGGTGCTTGGCGGAGCCGCTCCTATCCCCCTTGACCTCACCGAGGTCGCGGCCGCTATCAGCGGCAAAGCCGTGAACGCAAAGGTCGCTCAAGAAGCGGCGGAGCTCGCTGTGAGGGACAGCTTTATCATGGGTTACAATGACTACAAGATTGCCGGCATCAAGAGCCTGATCAAAGACGCGCTGCTGCGCGAAGCGTGAAAGGAGGTGTCCATGGAGGTTATGGTCAAGTGCAGGGGACTTATCGCCTGTGAGCTCGGCTTCTCTGAGAGGAGCGTCGAGTTGCCCAAAGGCAGTACGGCCGCTCAGCTCCTGGAGCTCCTTGGCGTCCACGACGAGGTCAGCTATACCGTTGACGGCGCATGGCGAACAGCGGAATACGAGCTTAAGGATAAGGACGCGTTCTGGCTGTATGCTCAGACCATGATTCCTGGAGGTTGATGGGTCGGCTCGAACAGCAGGTGCCGCCAGATGACACCATGCGCAGCACCTGCAACACGCAAAACCCGCAAGGAGCAGGAGAAAGCAGGGGGCGGACACGGTTTTCGCCTCCTGTGCTATCATGAGGCAATCCGCGTTTGGGAGAGCCTAACCGATCAATCAGGAGAGGGGCACGACCGTGGGCAAGCACGTAGCTCTCAGCGAGATATCAGAAACGCTGCGCGAGATATTGCAACGCACCGGCAGTTTGCAGTCACTTCTCCAATACGGGTATTCCCTGTTGCAAAACCCCCTGCTCGTCAGTGATTCCTCCTTTGGCTATATTGCAAGTGCGGGCACCGAGAAGATTGACGACGAACCCATCTGGAGCAGCACCCTTGAGAATGGCACCATGCCACCGGAGTATATCGAGGCTCTGATGCAGTATGACGATGCCTTCTCAAGCACCTACGGGTCGGATCTGTATCTCAAGATCGACAAAGACAACATGCCTGGCGCGGTGCATAGTGCTTGGGCCGTCAAGCTCGTCTATAGCGGTAGCGTGCTCGGCTACCTGAAACTACTGGAGATGGATCCCGTATCCGAGTACGACAAGGAGATCCTGCTCGCGCTCTCGCACTTCCTTTCGCTTGCGGTCGGGCTTGATAACCGTCGCAGCATCTTCAGCCCCTCCGTTACCGAGACCTTCTTTGCCTCGGTTCTTCTCAACCGCATTAAGTCGACCGATGAGATCAGGGCTTACCAAAAGACCTTCAACGTCAAGCTCTATGAGTATCTCCGCATCATAACCATCGAGGTGGTCAACAGAAAATGGCACCCTGACTACCTGTACTATCTGCTCACGACATTCAAGAACTACTTCTCGCGTAGCATCGTGATCCCCGTGAACTCGTTGATTGTGGTGCTCTATGATTCACGGGAGATAGGCAAGGCCGAGTCGCCCCTTTTCATCGAGCGGCTCACGCCGGTGCTTGAGCGCAACAAATGCCACGCGAGTATCAGCCTTCCCTTCACGGAGCTCAACGACATCGTGCAGTCCTACGAGCAGACGCTTGAGGGTTTCAAGATCGGAAGCAAGCTCTATCAACACAACCCAATCCTGTATTACCAGGATCTTATCGAATATCATATGATCCTCGCCTTCTCACGCGACCATAACCTTGAATTGCTGGTGCATCCCTCGGTGCGAAAGCTCATGGAGATCGATCATGCGCACGAAGGTGATCTCACCCGCACGCTGTTCACCTATCTTGACAATCAGCAAAATATCGCCGCAACGGCGCGCGCACTCTCTGTGCATTACAACACGCTCAAATACCGCGTCAATCGTATCACCGAGGTAGTGGATATCGACTTCTCTGACAGCGACCAGATGTTCAGGGTCGCCCTCTCAAAACGCGTACTGGAACTCCAGGGGCTCAAGGCGATCAAATAGCGGGCGACTCCTGTTGGCGTGACCTGCCGGGCTCCGTGCTGTGCTCCGTGCTGCGCTCCGTGCTGTGCTCCCTGCTGTGCTCCGTGCTGTGCTCCGTGCTGTGCTCCGTGAAGCCAATCTTTTGTTGATTACGTGAGCCTGTTGAATGCGGGTCGAGGCACTTGTATAGTGATTTGCGTTCAAAGGAACTGCTGATTAACTGCCCATACGACAGATTGCGAGGATTTTGGCCCCTATCAAGACGGCTTAGCCAGACACCACTGGACGTAATATCTGGTTAAGCCAACGCGGAGTGGGGACAAAGAGCTGCAAGATGCCTGCAATGAGACAATCAGTGGTTCCCAAGGTTTCTCATAATTGAAGGGGCGGTGCCATGAAAGCTCGGCTTGACATGCTTTGCGGGGCAATCTCTCGTGCGCTCGATATCGTCGAAGAGGAGTTGTATCACGCCAGCGAATATCATTGCATGCGCATCGCGGTGCTCAGCACGGCTATGGGGCGGCAGCTCAATCTCCCCGAAAATCGGCTGATCGCCCTTTCGATTGCCGCACTGTTCCACGACAGCGCCTTGACTGAATACATACGCTCCGAACAGACGGGCGACGATCAGGAGGAGAACCTGCACCTGCACTGCGAGCTTGGCCAGCGTAACCTCGAGACCCTGCCCTTTGCCACCGATATCAGCGGGCTGGTTCTCTATCACCACGAACACGCCGATGGCACGGGTCCGTTTGGCAAGCGAAAGGGCGAATTCCCACTTGAGGCCGAGCTTATCGCACTGGCTGACCACATCGATGTCAGGGTGCCCCTGCAACGGGTGCTGGTGGGCAACCTCCCCTGGCTGCTCGGTCGAGTCAAGGAGCTCGCCCAGGGGAGTTTCTCGCAAGAGGTGATCGACGCGCTTCTCACCGTATTGGACGAGCAGATGCTGGTGTCGTTGCGCAATGACTACATCCACGCCTCGCTTGATAAGGCGCTGCCCTCGTGGAGCATTGATCTGCACGACCCCGCCATTATCCACATCTCGCAGATGATCGCGCGCATCATCGACTACAAATCCGTCTTCACCCGCAAGCACACCATCCAGATCGCCAATCGCGCCTATGTCATGGCCGACTACTACGGCTACGACGATTCGCAGAAGGGGCAGATATATCTTGCGGCTGCCCTGCACGACATTGGCAAGATCGCGATTCCCCTTGCGGTTTTGGAGAAGCCCGGGCAGCTTGACAGCCAGGAGTTCAAGGTCATCCAGCGCCATGTCTCGTATACCCTTGACTGGCTGAGCATGATCCCCGGATTCGAGGACATCTGCCAATGGGCATCGAACCACCATGAAAAGCTGGATGGCTCGGGGTATCCTTTGGGCAAGACGGCAAAGGATCTGGATTTCAACTCACGTCTGTTGGCCTGTATCGACATCTATCAGGCGGTCAGCGAAAAGCGCCCCTACCATGATGCCCGAAGCCATGAGGACACGATGGCAATACTGCAATCCATGGCCAACAACGGCTTGGTGGACATGAGAATCACGGCAGACATAGACGCAGTCATGGCGCCATATTCGCTCAAGGACGTACCTCTGCCCACCTGCTTACAAGATGGCTGTCATGTATAGGTGCGTGCTCGGCTCAGCGTGAGTGTTCCCCTGAAGCAAACGTCCGCCTAATCGTTGGTACTCGCCGCGCCATCGAGATACGGCGGCAGTTGCCATGTCATCTGTGGGGTGTCGCGATCAACCCATGGGCTTTATGAGCGAGCAGAGTG
>JAITTM010000178.1 GCA_031286975.1 Coriobacteriales bacterium | reverse complement strand
CTATCGTCTCAAATCCACCCTACTCGATCCACTGGGAGGGCGATGCCAATCCGCTCTTGATAAACGACCTGCGCTTTGCTCCCGCTGGTATCTTGGCGCCCAAGAGCAAGGCAGACCTGGCGTTTGTCCTGCACTGCCTGTCGTGGTTGGCGACTAACGGTACGGCCGCCATCGTCTCGTTTCCGGGTGTACTCTACCGTGGCGGTGCCGAGCGTAAAATCCGCAAGTATCTCATCGACAACAACTATGTGGATGCCGTAATCCAGCTCCCGCCCGACCTGTTTTTTGGCACCACGATAGCCACCTGTATCCTCGTGCTCAAAAAGTCAAAATCAGAGAACAAGACCCTGTTTATAGATGCCTCCAAGGAGTTTGTGCGTGTAAGTAATAACAACAAATTATCTGCGGAGAATATCAAGCATATCCTTGACGCCTATATTTCCCGCACTAAAGCAGAACACTTCTGCTCCCTCATTCCCAATGCACAAATTGCGGAGAATGACTACAACATCACCGTCAGCAGCTATGTTGAGCAGGAAGATACTCGTGAAGTCGTGGATATCGCAGAGCTGAATGCCAGGATCGAGAAGATTGTTGCCCGCGAGGATGAGCTGCGACGCGCCATCGATCAGATAATCGCCGATATCGAAGGTGTAGCGTGACATGGAAAACCTAATGAAACAATTAACAATGAAGCCGAAGTAATTTTCTATACTGATCAAAAAGGTGCAGTTGATGTTGAGGCACTATTACAAGATAATCAGATGTGGCTCACTCAACAATCTATGTCACAACTTTTTGGTGTTGGTGTACCGGCAATTTCAAAGCACCTTAAGAATATCTTTGCCGAGGGAGAGCTTGATCAGGAAGTGGCTGTTTCCAAAATGGAAACAACCACTCAACACGGGGCGATACCCGATAAAACCCAAACACGAGAAGTAGTTTTCTACAATCTTGATGCCATCATCTCTGTTGGTTATCGCGTTAACTCTCACCAAGCAACACGTTTCAGACAATGGGCTACAAAGGTGCTCCATGAGTATATACAAAAGGGTTTTGTCCTTGATGATGAGCGCCTCAAGTATGGCACAAGGCTTGATGACGATTATTTTGATGAGCTGCTTGAGCGCATTCAGGAAATTCGAACCTCTGAACGACGCTTCTATCAAAAGATTACTGACATCTATGCAACCTCTGTTGACTATGATAGGCAGTCTCCTCTGACACGCAAGTTTTCGCAACTGTTCAAAATAAACTGCATTGGGCAGTCTCCAATCAAACAGCGGCTGAAATCATTTACCATCGGGCAAATGCTGATAAACCTAACATGGGGTTGACGTCTTGGCGAGGCAACGATGTCCGACGCACAGATGTCGAGATTGCCAAGAATTATTTATCAGAAGAAGAGCTGATTGTACTCAATGGTTTAACCGAGCAATATCCAGTATCCGATTTTGATGAGTTTGTAGATGAGTCAAGCAAGATTGAATTCAATAGAGAGCGCAAACAATGCGACTGAGCGATGTTTTGTCAAAAGAGCTCCACGATGAATACATGCAGGTAGATGCTTTTTTGATGAACAAAAAGGGGAACACAGGGCAGCTGGTAGAGCTTTCGGTTGGACAGGACGTATCGCCCGCAATTAATTGACAGGCAAAGACCACCCTATCGCAAAAAAAGAGCACGGCGCCCGTCCCACTCCCGTCCCACTCTTCAAGCCGTTGCGTTTGCGTACTGCTTCTCCATTGCGTGGATCGTATCGTGGAAGCGTTGATTGACGGGTGTGGAGATACCCAGCTCATTGCCGAGGCGCAAGACCGTCCCGCTGAAGGTCTCGACCTCGCTTTTGCGTTTTGCGAGTGCGTCTTGTCCCATCGAGGTGCGCCCCTCCGCTCCCAGAGTGGCGAGCACAGCCAACCAGTAATCCACGTCCTTCTCGGTAAGATCGATGTTTTGAGCTTGGGCAATCGTCAGTACCTCGCGCATGGCTGCCAGCATGGCGGCGCGCGCCTCGGTCTTGTTTTGCAGGTCGCGATAGGTCGCGCCATACACCGCGGAGGCCTGGTTCGCCCCGCAGTTCAGCATGAATTTACTCCAGAGCTGCCGTGGCATATCGGGCACGATCTCGTAGCTCCTGCCCACGCGGTCAAAGAAGGCGGCCACGGCTTGCAGGCGCTCGTTTTGTTCGGCGGAGTTGGAGACAACGCCAATTTGCAGCAGCCCGCGGGTGGAGCAGGTCAGCTGGTTGCCGATTCTTGTCGAGTCCATGCCCTGTGCTACGCAAAGAAGGATCTTCTCGGCGCCAAAGGCGCGCCCCAGCTCTTGCTCGCTGTCGACTCCATTGAGCACGGAGATGATGGTAGTGTCTGCGCCCACCTGCGAGCGCGCGTCCTCAATCGCGGCAGCAAGGGCGGTCGTTTTGGTGGCGAAGATGAGCAGGTCGGCAGGCGCTACATCCTGCCCTGGCTCGATGAAGTTGAATTCCAACTGCTTGCCGTTGCAAAAAACGCCCTCTGCCCGATAGCGCTCGATGCGCGCCTTATCAGCAATAAAGCGAAGCGGCACCGGTGGCAGGGCGCGCAAGAACTCGCTTCCGTAGGTTATGCCCAGCGCACCCATGCCGATTATCGATACTGTTTTAATCTCCATAGAGTCTCGTTTCCAGGTGAGTTGTAGGGCTCCCATTCTGTAGCAACTTAGCTGTATGTGCAAGAGCCGGCGCAAGGTGATTGGATGCCAGGGAGGATGCGGGGATAAAATCTTCTGGAGAGGGAAAGTGAAGCGGGATTAAGGGGCTTGACAATTGCTCAGTTGGTCTTATACTAGTCTATAAGACCAAAGGGGCAATGAAGACAGCCCTAAGAGAAAGAATCGAGGCGCAAGGCGCGTGCAACCTACCTTGGACAACGGCAGACCCATCTTCCTACAGGTCAAGGAGGCCATCGAGGGCGACATCCTCACGGGGCGGCTCGGGCCTGACGACCAGATACCCTCCAACAGCCAACTGGTGAGCTTCTTTGGCGTCAATCCAGTAACCGTGCACAAAGGGGTCAGCCAGCTGGCGGAGGAGGGCATCGTCTACAAGAAGCGCGGCTTGGGGATGTTTGTGAGTGCAGATGCCCGCGCCCTTCTCCGCAGACGATATCAGGGCAGCTTTGAGCGGGAGCATCTGGCACCGCTGGTGCGACAGGCGCGTTTGCTGGGCATCGACAAGCAGGAATTGCAAGAGCTTCTTAACAGGAGTTGGGCTACGGCTTTGGATACGGATAGAGACACGGACAGAGACACGGACAGAGACACGGATAAAGGAGACGAGCGTTTATGAGAGCTGAAGTATCCGCCATCGAATGCAGCAACGTTCACCTGCGTTATGGGTGGCGGCAGACCCAGGCGCTCGCCGGGGTGACACTGGCGGTGCCGCAAGGAGCCATCTGTGGGCTGTTTGGGCGCAACGGCGCGGGCAAGACCTCGCTCATGGCGCTGCTCGCCGGGTTTAGGCGCCCCACGCAAGGCAGCATTCGCGTGCTGGGAGCCGATCCGTTTGAGAATCCGGAGATCAGTGCACAGGTTGCCTTTGTCTACCAAAAGCAGGGCAACGACGACATCTACAACTCATTTAGGGCAAAGGAGCTACTCAGGCTCGGGGCAACCATGCGCCCTAACTGGGATGTCGCCTATGCCGAGCACCTGCTTGAGCGCTTTGATATCCCCCGCAAGAAAAGCGTCGGGAGGATGAGTAAGGGTCAGGCGGCTGCCCTGCGCTGCACCATTGGGCTTGCCTCGCGTGCGCCGCTCACCATCTTCGACGAGGCGTACCTCGGCATGGATGCCGTCTATCGCAAGGTCTTCATCGACGAGCTGCTCGCCGACTATCTGGCGCACCCACGCACTATCCTGTTCTCAACGCACTACATCGGCGAGATGGAGCGGCTGTTTAGCGAGGCGATCATCATCGACAAGGGTCAGGTGCTGCTGCACGACAACGCCGACACGCTGCGCGAGCGCGGCAAGACCCTGCAAGACCTGTTTATCAGCCTGACCCTCAAAGAAGGAGAGACCTATGACTATCAGGGAATCTAATGCGGATAAGACCGGGTATGTTCCAGGCAGCAGCCAGCCCGGCTCCCTGGGCGTGACGGCAGGTGGCGCGGGCGCTGCGGGCAACAGCGCAGACGCCAACGCGGGTGGCGCAGGTATGCACGGCGCTGCGGGCAGCACCCGCGGCGCGATGCAGGCGTTTCGTTGGTTGATAAAGCAAATGGGGCTGTCTACCCTCTTCTTTCTGGCTATCTTTGCCGTGGTCATGGTGGTGATAAACCTTATGCTCACTCACGTTGATGTGCTTGACGCGAATGCCCTTCTTCCGTATTCCGAAGTATTGCCAAATTCAACAGCAGGATATATGTTGGTTATGGGCATCGTCATGCCCCTGTACCTTGAGATACTGCTGGGCCAGGGGGCTACTAGGCGGCAGTTCGCTGTTGGCCTGCTGGGTGCCAGTGCGCTTATTGCCAGTGCGCTGGCTCTCGTCAACGTCATGATTGCCTTGGTTCTTGCCGATGTTACCGTGCTTTCTGTCCTGGGATGGGCACTCGGCAATTGGTTCTACTTCCTGGTGGGCTGGCTTATCGTCATAGGGTACCAATACCGTCACGTCATCACTGCGATCTTAAGCACGCTTATTGGCATTTGCCTGCTTTCTCTCTGGCCGCTTGGGGGGACGTTTATAAGTAAGAGTCTCACAGAGCTTGCAGTCACACTTTTTGGCCCCATGCCCGTCCTTCTCGCAACAGCCGCAAGTTCCGCCACTACCCTTGTCCTCGCCTTTGTTGTTGTCATTCTCTCTCGCCGCATCTCCATAAAGGTGTGAGGTTTGCAGAGTTTATAGAGCTTGGCACTTATATAGCTTGAAAATTGCGCCATATCTCCTGGTACTTTTGCCTGATCTTTTGGAGTATACTTGCTTTGTCAGTAAGCCTGAAATCAGGGGAAAGGTGGTGGTAGCATGAACTGGCGTCAACTATTGGTCGACATCTATACCGCGCTGATCAACTTCTTCAAGGTGTAAGATTGGCAACAGATGCACAGCAGGCGGACGGGAATTCTTCCCGTCCGCCTGCTTGATTTTGGCCTAGTCTGCACGGTTTTATCCATTTGTCAAGAGCCATTTATCGCGATGGATGGGGCTGGAAAGTGCCCCTTGAAGCACGTATAGTATTCATCACCGGGGGGCGTTGTGATTCGAGTTCGTGTTCATCGTCCGTCTGGTTTTTGGCAAAGGGAAACTCCGGGACGAGCTTGCAAGACAGTTTGCCAAAAACCTCAGGTTCGATGAACACGAAAGCGAAATCTCAAAGGAACCGGTAGCGCGAAACGGATTGTATGCGCGACTCATAGTATGTTCTCTACGTGTGCTCCAAAGTACGTTCTCCGCCTGCAGGCAGATGCAGGCACACCGAACGGGGAGACGGGTGCTTCACTCTCATCCGTCTCCCCCCTCCCACACATCATCCGTGGGGTGGCGCGTCTTTGGCGGTTGATGGTAACTGACAAAGATGCGCCACCCTCCTTCTGCTAATCGCGTAGAATAGCCTCATGAAAGCAAATATCGACACAAAGGCAAAGAGCGCTCGTGGTTTTGGCGAGCTGTTTGCAAAAGTGCGGCGCACGGTTGCCGCGCATGCTCTGTTGGAGCCGGAGGCCCCCGTGGTGCTCATGGTGAGCGGCGGCTCTGATTCAGTGGCGCTGACAACCATGCTCACGACGCTCTATCCCTCAAACCCCTACGTTGTTCTCCACATCAATCATGGGCTGCGCGGCGATGCCGCAGATGCTGATGAGAAGTTCGTGGCAACTCTCGCCCAAAAGCTCGGCCTTGCATTTCACGCCGTGCGGCTCGACGTAGCTGCCCTGGCCGCCAGCACCGGCGGCAACATCGAGCAGTTGGGGCGCGAGCTGCGGTATCATCACGCCAACAACGTGCTGGATGCCCTCTGTGCGGAGAAGGGCGCAGATCCCTCTGTGGGCCGCATCGCGGTTGCCCATACACTCGACGATCGCGTGGAGACCTTCTATATGCGCAGCATTGTGGGTGGGGGAGCGGGCAGCCTGAGTTCGATTCCCTATGTGAACGGCAGAGTTGTGCGCCCGCTGCTCGATTGCACCCGCGCGGAGCTGCGTGCGTATCTGCTGGACGGCAGTGACCGGGAAAACAGCAGGGAGACGGAGGGAGCCAAGGGAGCAGGGGGAGCCAGTGAGACGGAGGAAGGCGGAGGGGCAGCTGGCCCGTCCCACGCGCTGTCACAGCCCTGGCGCGAGGATGCCACCAACTACGATACCGAGCATCTGCGGGCCTTTGTGCGGCATGAACTCATGCCGCTGGCGCAGGCGCGCAACCCGGAGTTGCTGGCAACGCTGCGGCGCAGCATCGACATCCTGGCGGGCGAGGATGCCTATCTCGACACGCTGGTCGATGAGCTCGAGACCCGCTTTGTTGCCGCGGGTGAGGGCGAGTCGCTGCGGGTGGACGGCACGGTTTTCTCCGCGGCAAAACCCTTGGTGCGACGCTTGCTGCACAGACTCTGCGGCAGGGTGCTGCCTCACGGCGAGCGCATCACCTTTGGACATATCGAGAACATTACAAAAAATGGGCAGCTTGTCGGCTTTGTAACGAATCTACCCGGCGATGTGTTGGTGCGCAACGTTTACGGTACACTGGTCATCCAACGCAATTCCCAGCGCATCAAAGAGCTGCGCAAGCAGGAGTTCTGCCTTGTGCTGGAGTTTGGTGTGCCCTGTATGCTGCCAATGGGCGGGCGTGTCGAGTTGTTCTCGGTGCCTGCGGCTGCGTTTGCGGATAAGCCCGTGGACTACGCGCTCCAGCAGGCGACACCACAGCTGGTGTTTGTGGACGGCGCCGCGTTGGGCGTGACCGAGACCGCCCCTGCGAGTGCTTCTGTGGCAGCGGCTGTCGAGCTGCGGGTCAGCAACCTGCAGGAGGGGGAGCGCTTTTGTCCTCTGGGCATGCAAGGCCGCCACAAGCTGGTCTCGGACGTGCTGATTGACCGCAAAATGCCGCTTGAGGCACGGGCAAAACAGCCGGTTGTGCGCGCGAACGGGCGGATTGTGTGG
>JAITTM010000152.1 GCA_031286975.1 Coriobacteriales bacterium | reverse complement strand
CAAGCTTGAGGTAGAAGTGCGAGTTGCCCTCGATCACCGCCTGCGCGATGTGCTCGATGGTGCCGCTTGCCTCGTTGGTCTCTTGCGCGGGGTCAAGCGGAAGCTCGACGCCGTTGGTGGCCAGCAGCGTTTTATAGACCTCCTGGCAGCCAAGAACCGTGTCGCTCACGGCGACGTTCTGGTAGCGTTGGATGTCGATCATCGCATACATCTTGACCAAACCGGCATTGTCTTTGAGCGCCATGAAGTAGGTGGGCTGACTGTTGATGTTGAGCAGCAGCGGGAAGGTCGACACGTAGCCCAGATGCTGCACCTGCCCCTCGGCGCTGCTCATCGCGGAGTCCTCGGTGGCACCGGCTATGGGGTAGAAGCCCGACTCCGCCGTGCGCTGGTTGATGAGCACAAAGCCCACGATGGAGTTGTCAGCCGTAGCCGAGGTCACACCGGTGTAGACCCACACGTCGTCGTCTTTGGCGATGTAGTTGTAGCCCTCCTGCCCATTGGTGCCCGGCGTGGTTTGGATGACGTTCTGCTGCCCCAGCCATGAGTTTATCCAGCCATCTGAGTAGGCACCGCTCCAGTTGTATTGCTCAATGAGCAGCTCTGACGGATACACGCGGTCAACCCAGACGGGCACCTCGCTCACGTCCAGATCGATGCACTCACCCGTGCTCGCGTCGCAGAGCACCACGCGCGAGATGGTGGTGCCCCCAAAGAGCCCGATGGTGCGCTTCTGCACAGGGCAGACCCACCAGGGGCGCCCGTCCTCGTCGATCTCAAAGGACTTCTGGTCAAAGAGGTAGAAGGGGTATTTGAGCTGCATATAGCGGTCAATGTTGCGGTCGAAGGGCTCGGATTCCGAGTAGCGGATGGGTGTATCCAGCTTGACGATGTTGGCGTCCTGTGTGGTCATGTCGATGATGACATAGGCAGGCAGCCCGCTTGATTGATTGGCCCACCACTTGAAGAAGTCGGCATAGAGCAGGGGGCTCACCCGCACGGGATGCCCCTGGTAGTTGATCTGGCTGTAGAGCGGCGATATCTCGAACTGGCTCACGTACTCGGGGATGGAGCCCATGACGCGATTGCCCAAAAGCGCTGCCGAGTAGCGGTCGATCACGGGTATCTCGGCATAATCGACCTCGTGCACGTCTGCGGTGAAGTCGCGTGTTTGGGTGTTGAGCACAGTTGCGTAGCGCTCGGCATTACCGGGAAAGAACACAGCGGAGACCAGCGCGCCAATGGCCACCAGCAGCAAAACGGCGATTGGCAGATAGGCGAGCCGCTTGAAGAGCTTTGCCTTCTTGAAGTCAAGCGATGCCTTGCCCACACCGCTTGCGTATTGCCGGGAGCGCGTCCACAGCACCAAGAAAACGGGGAGCAGTATGAAGATGATGACGAAGACCCACAGATCCCTGCTCTGGATGTTGATGGGCGGATGGAAGTACCAATAGCAGCCCGCGATAAAAAGCAGCAACACCACCAAGGCGATGATCTTGGTGCGCGTCTTGAACGGTTTGCGCGGCTTGCTGCCGCCCGCCCCGCCGCCCTCATTCACGGGTATCTTGATGCCAAACAGTTGTTGTAACAGGTCTTGCCAACTCAGGGAACTCTGTGCCATGCTGCCTCCTTCAGGAGATGTCGTCCAGTTGTAAACGGGGGAAGAGCGCGTCGCCAGTAATCACGGTATTGTCCGCAGGCAGAAGCCCCCAGGCTGACTGCGCCTGCAGATCATCCACCTCAAGCACATCGCCCAGGCCAAGGCGGTGCCAGACCTCGGTTGAGGTTTGGGGCATTACCGGCGCATAGAGCAACGCCAGGATGCGGATCGCCTCAAGGCTGTTATAGATCACAAAGGCCAGGCGGTCGGTAGCGGTGGGAGCGGTCGTGGGGGTCGCGGGGGTCGCAGCCTCGGGGGTCGCGGGAGTCGCGGCTTCAGCGGGGGTCGCAGCCTCGGGGGTCGCGGGGGTCGCAGCCTCGGGGGTCGCGGCTTCAGCGGGGGTCGTGGGGGTCGCGGCTTCAGCGGGAGTCGCGGGGGTCGCAGCCTCGGTCGCGGGGGTCGCGGGGGTCGCGGCTTCAGCGGGGGGCGCAGCGGCGGCCTCCGCGGCGGCGGCCTCCGCGGCGGCGGCTTTGGCCAGGGTCCAGGGGGCGCTTTGCTCGATGTAGAGATTGGCGGCATCGCAGAGTTCGAGAGCGACAGCCAGCGCGCCGGAGTAGTCGATCTGCCCAAAAGCCGCGGCGTAGCGCTCGTAGATGCCAGCCACCACCTCAGCCAGCGGATTGCCCATCTCGGCTGTAAGGCGCGCCACGGTCTTCTCCCAAAGATCGGGCACTACCCCATCAAAGTACTTGGTGGTCATGTTGAACACGCGGGAGCAAAGGTTGCCCCAGCTGTTGGCCAGATCGGCGTTGTAGACCTGGAGCATGCGCTCGAGGCTGATGGAGCCGTCCGAGCCAAACTGCACGTCGCTGAGAAAGTAGTAGCGGTAGGCATCCACGCCAAAGATGGCCGCGAGCTCGAGTGGCGACATGACATTGCCGCGCGACTTGCTCATCTTCTCGCCCTTGGTGAGCAAAAAGCCGTGCGCGAACACCTTGCGTGGCGGCTCAACGCCGGCAGCCATGAGCATCGCCGGCCAGATGACGCAGTGAAAGCGGATGATGTCCTTGCCCACAAAGTGCACCTGCGCGGGCCAGCGGCGCGCGAACTCCGCCTGCAACACCGGATCGCTGCTGCCGTAACCCACTGCCGTGATGTAGTTGATGAGAGCGTCGACCCATACGTAGCTGATGTGTCCCTCGTCAAAAGGCAGCGGCACACCCCAGTCAAAGGTGGTGCGCGACACACTGAGGTCCTTGAGCCCGCCACTCACAAACGAGATGACCTCGTTTCTGCGCGTTTGCGGGCACACAAAATCGGGGTTGGCCTCATAAAACGCGAGCAACCTGTCCTGAAAGGCGCTCAGGCGGAAGAACCAGTTGTCCTCGCGCACAAACTCCAACGGACGCCCGCAATCGGGGCAAAGCCTGGCACCGGTCTGCGCGTCTGTCCCGGTGATCTGCTCCGCCGTGAAAAAGGTCTCTTCCGGCACGCAGTACCAGTCCTCGTAGCTGTCTTTATAGAGGTTGCCACTGTCGCGCAACGCCTCAAAGAACCGCTGCACGCCCACGATATGACGCTCCTCTGTGGTGCGGATAAAGTCGTTGTTGCTGATGTTGAGCTCGCTCCACGCATGCAAGAACTGCGGCGCCACACTGTCACACCACGCCTGTGGAGAAACCCCGGCAGCCTCAGCTGACTGCGCCACCTTCTGCCCGTGCTCGTCCAGGCCGGTAAGAAAGTGCACGTCCTTACCGTCCATGCGCTCAAAGCGCGCGAGCGCGTCAGCAGCAACGGTGGTGTAGGCGGTACCCAGATGCGGCACACCGTTGACGTAGTAGATGGGCGTGGTGAGGTAGTAGGACTCCTTAGGCGCCGCTGGGCTGGACGCAGGCGCAGGCGCGGGAGCCGCTGGGCTGGACGCAGGCGCAGGTGCGGGAGCCGCTGGGCTGGACGCGGCGGCAGGTGCCGCTGATGAGGTTGCCGGAATATCGCTCATGCCAGGTCACTTTCTGGTTGGTTGTGTCGTGCTGTATATGATACCCCAACGCGGCCGCTTGGGCTCAGCTTAACCCCTGCACGCCAATACCCACCAGGCCGGGACCGGTGTGCACCACCAGCGCGGAGGATATCTGCCCCTTAAACACGTTTTGGGCATGCGGAAAGAGCTCGCCCACGCGCGCCAAGATCTTCTCCGACTCATCTAAAGCACCAGCATGCACCACGGCGACGTTGTACTTGGCAAAACCCTCGGCCACCTTCTGCGCCAGATCCACGGCCTTTTTGAGCGCTTTTGTGCGACCACGGGCCATGCGCGCGGTGTAGTAGACACCTTTTTCGTTGCACGAGATAACGGGGCTCGCATCCAGCAGGCTGCCCATGCGATAGGTGACCTCGCCGATGCGCCCACCCGCATGCAGATATTTTAGGGTCGTGACGCTGAAGAACACCTTGGTTTTAAGCACGCTTTGCTCCAACAGGCTCCTGAGCTGGGCAAATGGTGTACCTTGCTCAATGAGCTCAGCCGCACGCATGGCGGTGAAGCCTGCGCCTAGGCCGATATTCTTGGTGTCGATAAGCTCATATTCGAGCTGCGGCACGCGATCCAGCATCATGCGCACGGTGTTGTAGGTGCCGCTCAACCCCGACGAGATGGTAACGACGACGGCCTTCTTAAACCCATCGGCAATGACCTTGTCCAGCAATTCGCCCGCCAGTGCCGGCGAGGGCAGCGAGGTCGAGGGAATCTCATGCGGCAGGCGTTTTATCACTTCTTCAGTGCTGATGTCGATGTTGTCGCGATACGAGCCGTCCTTATAGTTGACTGTCACCGGCAGGCTGTACATCTTGAACTTCTTTACATACTCAGGAATAACATCCGTGCAGGAGTCGATAATGAGCGCAATCTTCTCAAATGCCATGGGCCCTCTTTTGTGTTCGGGGTTTCAACGAAAGACTACGGGGAAACCGTTTTAGCGGCCAATTGATAGGCCCGATCGCGCGAAAGCGCGAATTCCTTGACCAGTATACGGGCAATCTGGGCTCGTGTCATGCTCTTTGTCGCATTGAGCTCCGCAGCTCGGGCAAGCGCTGCCTTATCTGGGGAGAAACCCGAGCCTTCTGCCCCCAGAACCTCGCCCACCTCCGCAGGGGCAGTGTCAAAAGTGTCAAAAGGGGACGGTACGATTTTGACACACGCAGCACACGGCGGGCCCACCAGCAGCACCACCTCGCCCTTGAGCGCGCGCCCCTCCTGCTCGCGTTGGGCTATCTGGGCGGCAACCTCGGCAGCCGGGCCGCGGAGCAGCTCCTCGTGCAGCTTGGTGAGCTCGCGCGCGAGGGCGACCTCTCGCTGCGGGAACTGCTCCGCAAAAAGCGCCAGCGACTTTGCCGTGCGATGCGGCGACTCATAGAACACCAGCACGGCATCGAGTGTGGCGAGCCTGGCGAGCAGAGCCGCGATCTGCGACTTTTTGCGAGGCAAAAAACCACCAAAATAGAACTCCGTCGCCGCAAAACCGCTCGCAACCAGCGCGGTGAGCACGGCGCTGGCTCCGGGGAGCACCTCCACGCGCTGCCCCGCCGCGCGCGCGGCAACAACTCGCTGCATGCCGGGATCCGACACGCCAGGGGTGCCCGCGTCCGAGGTGTAGGCGATACGCTTGCCCTCGCTCAACTGCCGCGCGATGAGGGCTGCCTTTTGCCCGATGACATTGGCATCGCAGCGCTCAAGCCGCGTTTGGATGCCAAAATGCGTCAGGAGCTTGCGTGTGACACGGGTGTCCTCCGCATAGACGATGTCAGCGGCCTTGAGCGCCCCCAGCACCCGCAAGGTGATATCTCCCAGATTCCCAATAGGGGTAGCGCATATCGAGAGAAGCCCGCTGGCCTCAGACGTTGTATCCTCCCCGGGCGGAGCAGCTTGTAGCGATTGAGAGGTTTTTGCTTGCAGCGCAAGCCCTGACACCTTGCCGTACTTGACGCCATCGCGTGTAACGAGGCGAGCATCTGCGAGCAAAAGGGGAGAAGAAGACGGTTTGCCTGCCATTGTTTGTTCCTGCTCTGCCAGCTCAAGCAGCGGCGTCACCACAAAGTCGCGCTCAAGTGCCAGGGGGTGCGGCAGCGTCAGCTCCTCGGTTGCCAGCACCACGCCCTCAAAGTCGATGATGTCCACGTCCAGCGTGCGCGGTCCGTTGGCGAGTGTGCGCACGCGCCCAAACTCGGCTTCGATCGCCTGTAACTCGTGCAGCAGGGCCAGCGGTTCAAGCGTGGTCCGCGCCGCGAGCACCGCGTTGCAAAACGCCGCCTGATCCTCCCGATAGGCCGGCTCCGAGCGATAGATGCTGCTCAGCGCGCTTACGGTCACGCCATCGATGCGCCCGATTCTCTGCGCGGCCGCCTGCACTGTCGCCACGCTTTTGCCCACATTGGAGCCGAGCGCAATATACACGCGCCTGCTCTCAGCTCTTAGCCTCACGGGCTCCACCTCCCAGCGCCGCCAGCACCTTGAGGGCTTCAACCGTGGGCGCCACGTCGTGCACACGCAACACGCGAGCCCCCCGCGCCGCCGCATACGCGGCCACGGCAACCGAACCCGCCACGCGCTCGGCGGCGAGCTCGACACCCGTGAGCTCGCCCACAAAACGCTTGCGCGACCACGCCGCCATGAGCGGATAGGCCTGTGCCAACACAGCGGAGGCTGTCCGAGCGCGCGCCGCCTCCCCAGCACCCGTCGCCTCCCCAGCGCGCGCCGCCTCCAAAGCGCGCGGCGGCGGCTCGGCACCCTCCGCACCCAATGCCGCCAGCTGGTCGGTCGCGCGCAACAGCGCCAAGTTGTGCTCGAAGGATTTGCCAAACCCGGGCCCAGGGTCAAGACAGATACGCCCGCGTGCAACGCCTGCAGCCTCAAGCTCGCGCGCGCGCGCCAGCAGGTACGCACTCACCTCCGCCACCACGTTTGCATACACGGGAGCCGCCTGCATCGTTTTGGGCTCACCCTGCATGTGCATGACCACCAGGCCCGCGTCGCAGCCGCGCGCCAACTCGACCATGGCCGCATCGCGAAACCCGGTGATGTCGTTGATGACCGCCGCTCCCGCCTTAACACAGGCGGCGGCGACCTCCGCGTGTCGTGTGTCAATCGAGACAGCCACGCCCTCAGCCGCCAGCTCCCGCACAACCGGCAGCACGCGCGCAAGCTCTTCTGTCGCGCATACCTCGTCAGAACCGGGGCGCGTGGATTCGCCACCCACATCGATGATGTGCGCGCCCTGCTGCAGCAGCAAACGTGCGTGCGCCAGCGCCGCATCCGGCGTATCGTGCGCGCCCCCATCGCTAAACGAATCCGGCGTCACATTGAGGATCCCCATGATGAGGGGGGTCGCCGCAGTCGCCGTATCAAACTCGAATGTCCCACAATGCCACATACGCTCCCAGCCCTCTCATGGCTCCGCGTCATCGTGCACGCATAAGCCAGCGTCATCGTGCACGCGAATACAACAATCCAACAACGCAAAGCGTCCGTCACACGCCACAACTACCGGCGCGCTGCGCCTTGCCTTAAGCCCATCCGCCCAAGAGTCTTGTTTTGCTCATACTACCACGGTGCTTTATCATTGGAGCATGAAAACTCGCAGGCATACATCGCAGGGCGCCGCACAGGCTCCGCGCGATGCAGGGGTCAGAGTCAGTGGGTGCATTCCGCGAGGCCTGGCGCTCTTCATCGCTGGATTCTGCGCGCTCAACCTCCTGAGCTACCTCTTTGGCAACAACGCCAACCAAAACGTCTGGTGGATCGACTTCTGGCCACTCCCCTCGTTTATCTCCGCGACCCTACAGCTACTCTGCCCCGTGGTGCTGCTCTGGTTTGTGTTGCGCCCGCGCATGCCCCGTTGGCGTCGCATCGCAACGATGTCCGTCTGCGCCGCGTTTGCGCTGATAGCCCTCTATAACAGCATCAATTTCTACGTCCTTCTCACGCAGGGCGCCTTTACCTCGCGTTTTCCCGTGCCCTTCTCCTTTCTCGTCTGCGCTCTCTTTGCCTGCGTCCTCGTCTCCGTTGCTCGCTCAAGTGCCAAAATTTCTGGGGAGAAAACCGTGCCGTCACCCCGTCGCGGCTCGCCCTTTGTTCGCGGCATTGGCATCGCCGTGACTTTCTTTGCGGCGGCGTTCATCTTTCCCCTTGCGCAGACGGTCTGCTTTGGCCTGACCGATTATCGCCAGTCCGTCGACACGGTGATCGTGCTCGGCGCCCAGGTGTACCCCGACGGCTCGCCTTCAAACGCGCTTGAAAACCGCCTGCTCACGGCAATCGACCTGTACAACGAGGGGCTCACGCCTACCATCATCATGTCGGGCGGCGTCGACATCGACAACGTGAGCGAAGCCGCTGCCATGCGTGATTATGCCGTTGCCCACGGTGTGCCCGCCAGCGCGGTGTTGCTCGACGAGGACGGCATGAGCACCGAGTCAACCGCTGCCAATACCACCCAGATATGCAGGCGCGAAGGCTTTAAACGCGTCTGCACGGTGAGCACCTTCTATCACCTGCCGCGCGTCAAACAGCTCTTCCTGGCTCAAGGCATCAGCGTGATCACCGTGCCCGCGCAACCTTATCGCCCCGACACCTCCGAGTGGCCAACCGCCCTGCGCGAGGTTCCCGGCTGGTGGCTCTACTGGCTCAAGGGCTTGGTCATCTACCCAACGTAGCAGTCTGCGCCAGCCAAGACTACTGAGGCATCTAAGCGGCCGCGAGTCTTAAGGCCTGCCCAAAACAAAGTATGCCTGCGGATAAAACCGGGAGCCTCCCTGTTGGAAGGCTCCCGGCTTACCAATGCGTATGCGCGTAGCTTTGGTGCGTGTTGCGTGCTCTGCGCTTAAGTGACTATGCCTGCGCTTTTTGCACTTCATTGCGGCTGTGACGAACCTTGCGCAAAACGATCATCGTGGTGACCTGCAAAACGGTGATGACAGCCATCAGGATGGTCCACTGGTCAACAATGATCATCTTAAGCATGATGTTCTCGGTCAACGCAAAGACCACCGGGGACGCCACACCAAATACGATGCCCAACACACGCCACAGATGCCCGTTCTTCTTGTTCTCCTGGTCGCTCTGCCCCGTTTGCTCATTGCTGCGACGTTTGCCGGTAGCCAGACTGATGATGAGGGCAAAGGCGCAGATAGCCGCGACAACAGCAAGGATGAGATTGAGCAGTGCCCAGCTGCCATCAACTACGGTCAACGGAGACTCAGGGGTTGAGATAGCCCGGTCTCCGCTGGGAGCAGGAGCTGAGGGTGTGGGATCATCAGGGACGGGTGCGGCCGCAAGAGCGACAGGAGCCGGGGCTGCGGGTGCGGGGGCTGCGGGTGCGGCCGGTGCGGGAGCTGCAGGCACAACGGGAATAACGGGGAGAGCCACAACCTCAAACTCACCATTAACTACGCGCACAGTGTAGTTAGCGGCCGTGAGGGTAGTCTGGTTGAGCGTCACCGCGTAGGTACCAGGAGCATTATTGGCCGCGGCATCGTAGGTGCTGCCAGCTACCAGTAGCCCAAAGAGCGCGGCGGTCGAATCGCCTGCTGCCAGACCGGTGGCGGCAATGTTGTAAGTAGGAGCCGCATCACCTTGCGTGATGCTCGCCGGGGTAGCAAACGTGGAGATGGTGAGGAGTGCAGGAGTGATGGTGAGGTCAGCTTTGACGCTCACAGCACCACTAAATGCGCTGCCCGTGATGGGTGCAGCGGTAGTGGTGTAGGCATAAGGGCCACCGACATCTTGGCTGCCAGCACGACCGCTTACCGTCACGGCCACATCACCCGCAGAAAAGCCCTGGGCAACGAG